>JBEGQQ010000034.1:0-12204 GCA_041180925.1 Actinomycetota bacterium | reverse complement strand
AATTTTTTTAGAATCTTTGCTTTTAAGGTTCCGCCATCGCGACCGCTGATACCAACAGCAGGAACTCCGCTTGATCTCAATTGCCCAACAAGTTCACGCAACACGTCGCCACTCAAAACTTGTTGAACAACGGCAAAAATCTCTGGAGTAGTGACTCGAAATCCACCGATGAAAGCGCTTTCCAAGTTATGGGCTTTAAGGGCTTGGTCGATTTGCGGACCACCGCCATGAACGATCACGCAACTTTTCCCAGAGCTCAAGTAGTTTTGAATAACTTCAGCGAATGCACCGGTGGAATCGGTCATCGCGTGCCCGCCATATTTAATGACAATCATGTTGAGTAGGCGGAATTCTCATGAACATAATCATGCGTTAAATCATTACTCCAGATGGTTGCGCTGTTGACCCCAGATTTTAAATCGATTTCGATTTCAACTAACCTGCCCGAAAAATCTACCTTTGTTTTGTCCTCAAAAGCGGAACTTGATTTACAAACTTGAATTCCATTTAATTTAACATCGATATTTTGTGGATCAAAGTTAGCATCAGCGGTTCCGGTGGCAGCTAAAATTCGACCCCAATTAGGGTCACCACCAAAAATTGCGCATTTGAGTAGATTGTTTCGCGCATTGGCGCGACCAACTGCGATCGCTTCTTTTTCGGATGCAGCGTTGATAACTTTTATTGCAACAGTTTTTGAGGCACCTTCGGCATCAGCTACTAATTGCATTGAAAGCCCACCACAAATCACTTTAAGTGCCTGCATTAGTTGCGACTTAGATAATTCAATTCCGCTCGCCCCGGACGCCATGAAAAGTACCGTGTCATTAGTTGAGGTACAGCCATCAGAATCAATTCGGTTATATGTTTCATCAACAATCTTATGAAAAATTTCTCTCGCCAAATCAAGTGAAACCTTGGCATCAGTCATTACAACAGAAAGCATCGTAGCCATCGCTGGAGCCAACATTCCGGCTCCTTTTGCGATTCCGGCGAAATGTGTACCGGCCACTTGGAGGTTTTCAATTTTTGGAACGCTATCGGTGGTCATGATTGCTTGAGCCGTATCAGCTAGCCCCAATTCATTTACCTCTATTGATTTAATTCCATTTTCAATTTTGGACATTGGAAGGCGTTCCCCAATTAACCCCGTAGAACAAACAACTATCTCACTGGAAGAGATATCGAATTTTTTCCCTACCAGTTCAGCTGTTAAATGTGTGTCCGCAAATCCCTCGGGACCAGTACAAGCGTTAGCGCCTCCTGAATTGAGGATCACGGCCCGAACCAGGCCCTCCTTTATTACTTGTTTTGACCAAATTACGGGGGCTGCTACAACTTTGTTTGTTGTAAAAACAGCTGTACCAACAAATTCCGGACCTTCATTTCGAATTATTGTTAAATCTAAGGCGCCAGTACTTTTGAGAGCAGCTGCAATTGATCCGCTTTTAAATCCCTTTGGTAATTTCATGCGTTAAACCCCGAGTGTTTCAAACCAAGCGTTTCTTCAAATCCACAGATTAAATTGGCATTTTGGATCGCTTGCGACGCAGCACCTTTACCTAGATTGTCGATAACCGCGGTTACAACAACCCGTTTTGTGTGTTCATCAATAGCAACCTGCATTTGCACATAATTAGAGCCTGCCACTGATGAAGTTTTCGGTAATTGATTTGGCGGCAATACCCAAACAAATTCTTCTGACTGATAAAAATCAACATAAAGTTTGTGTACATCGGATATTTCTGTGATCATTTTTCCAGTGACTGTCGCCAGAATTCCCCGCGGCATTGGCGCCAAAATTGGAGTAAAGGAAATTTTTGCGCCGGTATTTTCTTCGATTTCTGGGGTGTGCTGATGAACCCCACCAAATTTATAGGATGTCATCGAACCCATCACTTCACTACCTAGTAAATTGATTTTTGCAGTTCGTCCGGCACCGGTTGTGCCTGATGCCGCTACAACAACGATGTCCTGCGAATCTACATAGGGAATCATCGGTTTAATCGCAAGTGAAATTACGGTTGCGTAACATCCAGGATTGGCAACTTTCGTACTAGCGGAAATTAATTCTCGTTGACCAGGTAATTCTGGTAACCCATATACCCAAGTACCAGCGTGATTGCCGCCGTAATACTTATTCCAAGCGGCTGGATCTTTTAATCGAAAATCTGCGCCTAAATCAACAATTTTTTTATTTTGTGGCAACTTCGAAATTATGCTTGCTGATTCGCCGTGCGGCAATGCAATAAAAACAAGTTCGCAATCATTCAATTTCTCTAAATTGAGCGGTTCGAATTTATGACCTGCATATTGTGACAATTGCGGGTGGATTGACGTTATCGGTTCGCCAGCGTTTGAACCGGCGGCAATATAAGTTGCTTCAAATTCAGGGTGCAGCGCCAAATATCGAAGAAGCTCGCCTCCAGCGTAACCGCTGGCCCCAAGCACCCCAACCTTCATCTGGTAAAGATAGCGATATTTCTATATTTATGCAAATAAATGGATAATTATGCACGAAGAACGGCGCCGCACAATTTGGCCGCGTTCTGAGTAGCCGCTTCACGAGCCGCAGCGATTTCAGCTGATGTCAGAGTTCGATCCGACGCCCGGAAAGTTAAGGTAAAAGCCATTGATATTTTGCCGCCCCCGATTTTGTCGTATCGATCAAATAATTCGATCGTTTCGAGCAATTCACCAGCACCAGAACGTAACGCAGCAGTTAATTCGCCAGCGGTAACTTTCTCATCCACCACTAAGGCAAGATCTTGAACTGCCGCAGGCATAATCTGGATTGGGTTTGGATTTACAAGAGGACTCCGAGGAAGTGCATCCAAATTAATCACCCAAGCCGCACTACCTTTGGGTAGACCAAATATTTCCAAAACTCTTGGATGCAATTCACCGGCATGCGCAACAGGTTTATTCGAAATCAAAATCTCGACACATCTACCGGGATGCCAAGGCGCAAAATCTGAACGTTTTAGATCCCATGAAAAACCAAGAAGTTCCAATAAATTTTCAACGGCTGATACTGCATCATGCCATTGATAAGTTCGTTGTTCGCCTTGCCAATTCTCCATTGCCACTTTACCTACCATTACAGCACCAAGATGTTTTAATTGATTTGGGACAGTTTTGTATAGCGCAGCAATTTCCTTCTGGGTTGGCCGTTTTCCTAACAATGGCGATACTTCTCTACCGAGATCTATATTTTTACGAAAAATTGAACCAAGTTCGAATATCGCAAAATCCTTGAATCCACGATTGAAGTTTCGACTTGCTGCATCTAGTAATCCCGGTAACAAGTGAGGGCGTAACCATGGTTGATCTTCTGACATTGGATTAGCGACTTTGTAAGACAATTCGCGCCCATCCGTATAACCCATCTGCGAAATTCGATCTTGGTTAACGAATGGAAAATTCAAGACTTCGGTATAGCCCTGCGCTACCAACGATTGAGCTATTACTCGTGCTCTTCGTTGCTCGTAATTTAGCGATGCCGTCGTGACCCGCGGCGGAAGAATCGACGGAATTTTGTCATAACCGATATTCCGGGCTACCTCTTCAACCAAATCAGCCGGACCACGTAAATCTGGACGCCAACTTGGAGGTTCAACAATAAATTTTTGACTTCTTTGCGAAAGGCAACATCCGATTGTTTGTAATTTCGCTTTAATTTCATTGCTTTTAACTGAATATCCAATGCGAGCTGAAACATATTTGGGATCTAAAGTAATCGCCTTTTTATTCGATTTGCTGGTTGATTTCGATATTTTGGACGTGCCTACATATTTGGCGCCACCATATTCCATCATTAATTTGATAGCTCTAGCTGAGGCAATCTCGGCTAATTCAGGATCAACGCCTCGCTCTAATCTTCGGGAGGCTTCGGTAGATAATTTATGTCTTCGGGAATTCTTAGCGACCGAAATTGGATCAAAGGTCACCGCTTCTAACGCAATTCGATTCGTCTTTGAACTTATTTCCGAATCTTCGCCACCCATTGTTCCGGCTAATGCAAGTACTTTTTTGGAATCAGCTACTACTAGATCATCCGGGTCAAGGGTCCGAATTTGACCATCTAACGTTTTAAAACTCTGCACCTTCCCTGCTTTTCGAATTTCCAGTGTTCCAGAAATTACATCGGCATCAAATGCATGAAGTGGTTGGCCTAACTCCAACATCACGTAATTGGTTACGTCTACTGCCAGCGAAATTGATCTTATGCCACATTTTTCAATTCGGCGTTGCATCCAAAGCGGAGTTGGTGAACTAGCTCGGTAACCATTAATTGTCCGCAAAAACATTCCTGAAGCGCCAGCGGAAATTTTTGCTGTTATTGGTTTACCGCTCGTCGAAAATTTCAGTTTTTTATAGGTAAGAGCTGGATCTAGGTATTTAACGCCAAGCCCTGCGGCAAGTTCTCGTGCCAATCCACGAATACTCATTGCATAGCCGCGATCTGGATTAATTGATATATCAAAAACCGTATCTTTTATCTCTAGGATTGAAATCGCATCGGTTCCAATTTTTACGCCATTATTTGAAATCACAATAATGCCAGAGTGATCATCGCCCATACCTAATTCCTTGGCTGAGCAAATCATCCCGTTAGAAGTATGGCCATATGTTTCACGAGCTGAGATTGCAAAATTTCCGGGGAGAGTTGCACCGGGTAAAGCCACAACTACTAAGTTTCCAACTTCAAAATTTCGGGCGCCGCAAATTACATACCGAAGGCTCTTTTCGCCACAATCCAAACCAACATATCTAATTGGTTTTTTATGCTCGGTTAATTCCTTAATAGAGATAACTTT
This sequence comes from Actinomycetota bacterium, assembly GCA_041180925.1. Taxonomy (GTDB): domain Bacteria; phylum Actinomycetota; class Actinomycetes; order Nanopelagicales; family Nanopelagicaceae; genus ZLKRG08. The sequence goes on along the minus strand of JBEGQQ010000034.1, from coordinate 7,384 downwards.
GCCAACCACAACAGGTCCTTTGATGTCAGAACCAGTTTCTTCGATTCCCTCAATTTCAAAGCCAAGGCTTATAAATATCTCTGAAATTTTTTCGGCAGAGATATTTTTCGGCAGCGAAACGAATTCTTTCAACCAGCTCAACGGAGCTAACATTTAAAGCCCCAATCCAAATGCGCGACTAAAGCGAATATCGCCTTCAACAATGTCGTGCATATCTTTAATTCCTTGGCGAACCATCAACGTTCGCTCCAGACCCATTCCAAAAGCAAATCCACTATAAACATTGGTATCTATTCCACAATTTTCCAAGACAATCGGATTTACCATCCCGCAACCGCCCCATTCAATCCACCGATTATTGAAAAATACATCTACTTCAGCGCTTGGTTCGGTGAATGGGAAAAAGGAAGGCCGCAATCTTGTAATTGCGTTCGGACCAAACATTTTATGTGCGAAATCATCTAGCGCACCTTTTAGATGTGCCATTGATATCCCTTTATCAATTACAAGTCCTTCTACTTGATGAAACACTGGGCTATGTGTTGCATCTAATTCATCTGCTCGATAAGTGCGACCTGGCGAAATCACGTAAATTGGTGGTTGCTGCGAAAGCATGGTCCGAACTTGAACCGGTGAAGTATGTGTTCTTAAAACCAATCCTGAAGAGAGTGGTTCGATGAAAAAAGTATCTTGCATGGTTCGAGCAGGATGGTCTTCTGGAATATTCAAGGCGTCAAAATTGAGCCACCCGGCTTCTAGTTCAGGACCTTCCGCAATTGAATAGCCCAACGAGAGAAAATAATCTGATATTTCATTCTTAATGACGGTTATTGGATGCAAACCACCGCGATGATTTGTGCGAGCCGGTAGCGTTACATCTACAACCTCTTCGAGCAACACTTTGTTGTCGCGTTCGATTTCTAACTCAGTTAATCGCTTCTCAAATTCGGCCGTAATTTCCGCTTTTGCGCCACCGACGAGTTTGCCCAATTCCGCTTTCTGCTCAGCCGGAACCGTAGCTAATGATCTAGAAGCAAGTGAAATTGGAGACTTATCACCCAAATGTAAAATTTTCGAATTTTTTAAGTCGTCGAGATTCTTTGAAGCTTTAAAAGCTGATTTCGCATCCGCTACCCAGGAAGCGATTTCACCCGAATTCATGCGGTGGAGTCTATCTTCCCTTTGAAATTTCATGCATAACAATTGCCGCAGCAGCCGATAAATTTAAACTTTCAGCTTTGCCGGTCATAGGGATTGAAACTGTGATGACGTCAGCCTCGTCATTATTAAAACCTCTGGCTTCATTACCAAAAATCCAGATGGCAGGTTTGGTTACATCTATTTCCGTTAGAGATAAAGTCCCATGTGAAGTTAAGAGGTATTTGGTTTTATTTGAAATTTCGTCAAGTTCTACACCCTGGAATATTGGTAGATGGAATATCGATCCCGCGGTAGCTCGAACTACCTTCGGAGAGAATAGATCCACGCTATTCGGTGAAGTCACAATTGCGCTTATCCCCATGGCATCAGCGCTTCGTAAAATCGTTCCAGCGTTTCCGGGATCTTGAATTTCGTGCAAATAGATAACGGTTTCATCAGCCAAGACAGATTTATCAAAATTAGGAATACGGCAAATTGCAATTATTCCCTGCGGCGTAGTTGCATCCGACATCGCCTTGGCGACTGATTCTGAGATTTCGACAATTAATTTGGGGTCAACATTGACGTTATTTTCCGCCAAACGTTTCTGGCCATCCGTAGTTAAATAGAGAACTTTTACCGCATTGGCAGCAAGAGCCTCGCGAACCGGTTGGAGCCCTTCGGAGATAAATTCGTTCTTTTCGTAACGATCTTTTTTTGAAGAAAGAAGAGCCTTCACTCGCCCCACATGAGACGATTGAAGGCTCTCAATCATTGCCAAATTGAATTTACGCTAAATTCTTACGAGCAACTTCAACTAGCGCTTTGAATGCTGCTGGATCGTTAATTGCCAAATCCGAAAGAACACGGCGATCAACTTCGACGCCTGCCGCCTTAATTCCTTGAATAAAACGATTGTAAGTTAATCCATTTGCTCGCGATGCCGCATTGATTCGTTGAATCCAAAGCTGACGGAAATCGCCTTTCTTGTCTTTACGATCATTGAAGGCGTAAATCATTGAGTGTGTAAGTTGTTCTTTCGCCTTGGTAAAAAGGCGAGAACGTTGACCACGATAGCCCGCTGCACGTTCTAAAGTTGTGCGACGTTTCTTTGCCGCGTGTACTCCGCGCTTAACTCTTGCCATTGTTCGTCACACTCCTTACTTGAGACCAAGCATGCGCTTAGCGGTAGTTGTTGTGGTTGGTTTTGCAGCTGACTCAGTGCTTAAGCGACGAGTTAAGCGTGATGACTTGCGCTCTAGTAAGTGACGCTTACCGGCGCGCTCGTGCATAATTTTTCCAGAACCAGTGACTTTAAAGGTTTTCTTCGCGCCACTGTGCGTTTTCATCTTTGGCATATTTCCCTCTTAACTTTCGCCTGCAGTTTTCTTTTTGCTCTTACCCTTTGCCTTCACCGGACCGAGCACCATTGTCATATTTCGTCCCTCTTGCTTTGGGGCGAATTCAACAATTGCCACTTCCGCAACATCTTCAGCTAAACGCTGAAGTAGTTTGAAGCCAAGTTCTGGCCGGGATTGCTCACGGCCGCGAAATTGAATTGTCACCTTTACTTTGTCTCCGCCACTTAAAAACTTTTCAATTTGATTCCGTTTGGTTTCATAATCGTGGTTTTCAATTTTGGGGCGAAGCCGTATCTCTTTGACCACAATGTGCGTCTGGTTTTGACGTTGTTCACGTGCCTTCTGCGCCATCTCGTACTTGTACTTTCCAAAGTCCATGATTTTGCAGACCGGTGGATTTGCATCTGGTGAAATCTCAACAAGATCTAAACCAACTTCATCCGCCATTTTCAGCGCTCGATCTACATCAACTACGCCAACTTGCTCGCCGTCATAATTGATAAGTCGAATTTCCGGTACACGAATGCGATCGTTAATACGCGGTTCTGTGGTGATAATTGCTCCTTCGCTTCTCCGTTAACAAGCGAAAAAGAGCGCAAGAAAAAATCAAACTTCTGACTTTTTACCAGTTCGCTTAATGCGAAGTAGGTGGGATTTCTCCTCTTGCGGCAAACTTTCCTCGCCGGTCAATGAACCGAGTCTACTTTAGTCGGGTTATAAAGGTGAAATCGAGGTTTGGCCAGCCATAGCGTGAAAGCCGCCATCTACGTGAATTATCTCCGCAGTGGTCATTGGGAACCAATCTGACAGAAGGGCCACAGCAGCCTTTGCGGTTGGTACCGGATCTGACACTTCCCATTTGAGCGCTGATCTTGAATTCCATAAATGTTCAATCTTTTCAAATCCTGGAATTGATTTAGCCGCCACGGTTTTCAATGGTCCCGCTGAAACAAGATTTATCCGAACATTGTCTTTGCCCAAATCTCTAGCTAAATAACGCATTGTTGCTTCTAGCGCTGCTTTTGCAACGCCCATCCAGTCATAAATTGGAAATGCTTGTTGACCGTCAAAATCTAGTCCCACTATTGAAACGCTTGGACCGAAAACTGGTTTGCATGCAACAGTTAAAGATTTTAATGAAAAGGCCGAAACCTGGATTGCAGTTGAAACATCTGACCACGGCGTCTTTAAGAAGTTACCACCAAGTGCAGTTTCAGGTGCAAAAGCAATTGCATGGACAATTCCATCAATTTGTCCCAGATGTTCTTTAATTTGTGGCGCTAAATTCTGTAAGTGTTCCTCATTTGTTACATCAAGTTCTATAACCGGTACTGGCTTTGGCAGACGTGATGAGATTCGTTGCGTAATGCTCATGGCCCGTCCAAACGAGCTCAAAATAACGTCAGCACCTTCCTCTTGCGCTATTCGGGCAATATGAAAAGCAATTGAGCCATCGGTAAGTACACCGGTTACAAGAATTTTTTTTCCGGCAAGAATTCCGGTTGCGCTAGCCATTTAATGTCCCATTCCCAATCCCCCATCAACTGGGATAAGTGCACCAGTAATATAACTCGCAGCATCTGAAGCTACAAACTTAACTACTTGCGCAATTTCATCAGGCGTACAAAATCTTCCGAGCGGCACGGCTTTTGCGATTTCATTCTTTCGCTCTTGTTCAAGAACGGCGGTCATGTCGGTCTCAACAAATCCTGGTGCGATCACATTCGCAGTGATTCCACGGCTACCTAATTCGCGGGCAAAGGATCTTGCCATTCCGACCATTCCGGATTTACTTGCAGAGTAATTAACTTGACCAGCTGATCCAATTCCGCCAACAACTGAACCAATAAAAATTAATCTGCCTCTTTTTAATTTGAGCAAACCCTTGGTCGCACGACGGGCAACGCGAAATGCACCAGCAAGATTTGCATTTATCACGTCCAGAAAATCATCGTCTGTCATTCGCATGACCAACATATCTTTGGTAATACCGGCATTTGCAACAATCACTTCTGGGGTACCGAACTTCTCTTCGATTTCAGAAAAGGCTGCTTCGACGCTTTCGGTCTTGGTGACATCCATCTTTACGGATTTGAATCCTTCGGGAGTCGACCCTGATCTGTAGGTCACAATGACATCTACCCCATCTGCCTTTAAAGCGTTGGCGATTGCCAGACCAATTCCGCGGTTTCCGCCAGTTACTAGGGCGAGTTTTGATGAACTCATGGAACTAACTTTATCCTTACTTTGTGGCAGAAGAGCCGATTTCAATTACGAACGCACCAGTAGCGCAAAGCGATGAACTACCTGGGCGAGCTAAGCGCTATTTCATCTCCATGATGATTAGAACTTTATGTTTTCTTGGAGCAGTTTTCACGCCAAATCCTTGGCGTTGGTTCTTAATATTTGGTGCAGTGCTATTACCATACATAGCGGTAGTAATTGCTAACGCCGGCCGCGAAAATGGCGAAGCCGCTTCTAGTTTAAATATACGGAAATCAATTGGGTAGCGAATCAAATTCTTTAGCAAAATCATTTATAGCTTTCTTCTTAGTCGCTGTTTGCTTGATTGCGGCTAATTGGCAATTCCATCGCGGCCAAGACCGACATCAATTAAACGACAAGATTGTTAAGAATTTAGCGAAACCCGCCCTTAGCGCCCTCCCAAAAAATATTGCAAAAAACGAATGGCGCCGGATTGAAATATCTGGCAAATATTTGCCGGGAACGGATTTATTAAGAAAAAATTCATACTTCGAAGGCCAATATGGCTACGAATATCTGACAAAATTTAGCGCCACAACTGGTGAGATTATTTGGATTGATCGAGGTTGGGTAAAGGCCGGCGCTACCGCTTTGGAAAAACCTTTGTTGCCACCTACTCCAAATGAAGAAGTTTTAATTGAAGGTCGGATTCGCAGCGGCAATACCTTGTTGCAGGGAAAATTTTTCGCGCTACCGCAAAAGGCGCCAAACGATAGCGACACCAAATTTAGACTCGATTTAATTAAAACCAATGGCCAAAAAATCGGTCAACCAACAGAATTACCCGAGCTTAGCGATGGGCCACATTATGCCTATGCCTTGCAATGGCTCTTTTTTGGTGGATTAGTTATTTACGGACGATTACTAATTAGACGTCAAGCTCTGTCTGGCAAATAATTCTGAATATAAACCGTTCTTCGAAACCAATTCCTCGTGTTTACCTATTTCTACAATTCTGCCTTGATCGAGAACCAAAATTTGATCGGCATCTTTAACGGTACTTAAGCGATGTGCAATCACAATACTAGTTCTTCCCTTGAGCGCTTCTTTCAAAGCTTCTTGAACCAAAGATTCATTTTCAGAATCCAAATGAGCTGTAGCTTCATCCAAAATAACAATTGATGGAGATTTCAAAAGTAAACGAGCAATTGCCAAACGCTGTTTTTCGCCACCCGACAATCTGTGGCCGCGTTCGCCAACTAAAGTGTCGAAACCATTTGGAAGAGTAGAAATCAAATCCCAAATTTGTGCTGATTTGCAAGCTGAAATTAATTCCGATTCAGTTGCATTCGGTTTTGCATATCGAAGATTTTCAGCGATGGTTTCGTGAAACAAATGTGAGTCTTGCATTACAACTCCGATACCTGCTCTTAAAGAGTCCATTTCAATCTCACGAAGATCAATTCCATCGATTTTTATTGCACCTTTTGTTACATCATAAAGTCTCGGAACCAAGGCAGAAATTGTTGTTTTCCCGGCGCCTGAGGGGCCGACGATTGCAGTTAATGTTCCGGGTTTAACCGTGAATGAAATATCTTTTAGGATTTCGCCGCTTTCAATAATTTCTGGCTTTGCCACCGCTTCTAAGGAAGCAAGCGAAATCTCATTCGCTTTAGGATAGGCGAAACTTACATTTTCAAAAGTTATTTCAGGTTCACGGCCGCGCCATTCAATGGCATTTGGCGAATTTTTAACCATCGGTTCTAAATCTAAAACTTCAAAAACTCGCTCGAAGGAAACTAACGCGCCCATTACATCTACGCGAACGTTTGATAAGGCGGTAAGTGGACCATATAGGCGAACTAGTAAAGTCGTAATTGCTATTAAGGATCCAACTGAAAGGCTGCCAGAAATAGCCAAAGTGCCGCCGACTCCATAGGCGATGGCGGTCGCGATTGAAGCGATGCTCATCAAAGAGATGAAGAAAAATGTGTTAAGCATCGCCATGCTGATTCCGATGTCGGCAACTTTTCGCGCTTTTGTTCTGAAAACTCGACTTTCAGCATCGATATTTCCGTAAAGCTTTACCAGTAGCGCTCCGGAAACATTAAATCGTTCAGTCATTGCGCTGGACATATCTGCGTTTAGGCCATAGCTATCTCGAGTGTAATTTTGGAGTCGCTTCCCCACCCACTTTGTAGGAGCCAAAAAGATTGGTAATAGCGCCAACGAAATAAGAGTGATCTGCCAGTTCAAAGTGATCATCGTTCCGACTACTAAAATTAAAGTAAGAATGTTGCTAACTAATCCGGAAAGTGTTGATGTAAACGCTCGTTGAGCTCCAATCACATCTGAATTTATGCGCGTGATCAATGCGCCGGTTTGAGTTCTGGTGAAGAAAGCAATTGATTGCTTCTGCACGTGATTGAAAACCTGCGAGCGTAAATCGTAAATTAAGCCTTCGCCAATTTTTGCGGAATACCACCGATTCCACATATTTATCGCGGCATTAGCGAGGGCAATGACTCCGACGAGTAAGGAAAGTCGCACAACCACTGATGAGTCTTTTGGAATTACACCTTTATCAATTAAGTCCTTCAACAAAAGTGGTGTAGAAATAACCAAAACTGCATCAATGATTACCGTAATAACGAAAAAGATTAAATCTATTCGGTAAT
>JBEGQQ010000033.1:0-6463 GCA_041180925.1 Actinomycetota bacterium | reverse complement strand
TTCCGCACTTAAAGCCCTATGGCGGAGGGCGTGGGATTTGAACCCACGAGGCTTTCACCTGCCGGTTTTCAAGACCGGTGCACTCGGCCGCTATGCGAGCCCTCCGCGGGGTAATTTACCTTAAAGAGAGCAAGTTCAATAATCGAGCGGTCTCGCTTGTAACTTTCCCGCGAGCAGACTTTATATATTTTCGTGGATCAACCATTTTTGCATCGGTTGCTAACACGTTGCGTACTTCGTCGGTAAATACATGATTTAAATGTGTCGCGATATTTATTTTCTTCATTCCAGCTTTAACAGCTAGCTGTAAATCTTGATCTGAAACACCAGATGAACCATGAAGTACAAGTGGCACACTAACTGTGGCTGCAATTTCTTTAATTAATTCAAAATCCAATTTGGCATCACGTGTGGTCATGGCATGAGAAGTACCAACTGCAACTGCTAATAAATCAACTCCCGTTGCCTCAACAAACGCTTTTGCTTCGCTCGGCTTAGTTCGAACACCTGGTGCGTGCACCCCATCTTTTCCGCCTACTTCGCCAAGTTCAACTTCAATTGTGGCGCCATAATTTTGGCAAAGTTCTGCAACTCGTTTTGACGCGGAAACGTTTAATTCATAACTTAATTTTGATCCATCAAACATAACGGAATCAAAACCTAAATCTAAAGCTTCTTTAACTAAATTTTCGTCTTCGGCGTGATCTAAGTGAACCGAGATCGGTTGGCTTGAACTTTCGGCAAGCGCTATTGCAGCTAACCCGATTGGTTTTAACCCGTTGTGGTAATCAACGCAATTTTGCGAAATCTGCAAAATAGTTGGCAACCCTGCCGCTTCGGCAGCAGCGACGTAACTTTCAGCATGCTCTAATAAAATTACATTAAAAGCGCCAACGGCGCCGGAACTTGAATTAATTATTTTTAAAGAATTTGTCCGGCTCACACAACCACCATATCAACGCCGGCGCGCTTAAATTTTTCGTGGGTATCTTGATCAATTCCGCTATCTGTAATGATTACATCAATCTCTTCTGGTCGAGCAATTACTGCAAATGCACGTTCGCGAAATTTACTGCTTGTTGTAACCACAACAGTTTTGTTTGATCGTGCCGCTAATTGGCGATTGATTCGTGCTTCATCTTCGTGGTGTGCCGCTGCGCCGAGCGTTGGATCAAGCGCTTCCACGCCCATAAATGCGATATCTATGTTCATTTCATTCAACACTTCTTCGGCGTAAGTTCCAGTTAATTCAAATGATCGTGGGCGTGCCACGCCACCGGTAACCACAATTTTGATTTGGGGCCGCACCGTTAACTCTGCTGCAATGTTTACCGCATTAGTAACAACAGTAAGGGCAGGAATTAATTCGCCTTCGCGGATTGCAAATTCCTCACGTTGCATTAGCGCTCGGGCGACTTCGGAAGCGGTAGTACCGCCGTTTAATCCAATAACCGAATGTCGAGAAACCATTTCGGCAGCCGCTTTGGCAATTCGTTGTTTGGCTTCATCTTCTTTCGCTACTTTGTAAGCGATTGGTAATCCGACGGAACTTCCAAGCGCAATTGCGCCACCGTGAGTGCGAGTAATTAAATGATTTTTGCTTAAGGTGTCGAAATCTCGACGAATTGTTGCCGATGAAACTTCAAGCAATTCAGCAACTTCATCAACCTCGATGCTGCCTTTTTCAACAACGATTTCCAGAATATTATTTAGGCGATCTTGGCGTTTCATTTAACGCTACCTGCAGTTAATCCACCCACCAGCCATTTCTCAATTAATGCGAAAAGAATTACCACTGGAACAATTGCGATTAGCGAACCAGCGAATAAAAAGTTCCATTGAACTTCGTATTGGCCGATAAGGGAAGTTAAACCAACGGTAAGTGGTTCCCGAGCTGGCGTGCTTGTTAACGTCAAAGCGACAACGAACTCATTCCAGGCCGCAATAAAGGTAAAGATAAAGGCGGTTACTATGCCAGGTAACGCAAGTGGCATTACGACCGTGCGCAAAGTTTTGAATCTACTGCAACCATCAATCCAGGCCGCCTCTTCGATTTCAGCAGGAATGCTCTGGAAAAAGCTGGTCAAAATCCAGATTGAAAATGCCATGTTGAAAGCGGTGTAAATCAAAATTAGCGCCAAATAAGTATCGACCAATTTAAATGCAACGATTTCTCGAAAAATTCCAATTACAAGCGCAGTTGGCGCAAACATTTGAGTAGTGAGCACTAATAGTAAAAACGCGCCGCGACCCCTGAAATTATTTCGCGCTGAATAATAGGCAGCTGGAATCGCTAGTAGCAAAACTAAAATAGTTGCTGAAATTGAAATGATAAATGAACTTTTTAAGTAACCAGCCAACGGAATTTGGCTCCAAACTCCCGAAAAATTTCCAAAGGTCCAATCTTTTGGGGCAAATGTTGCTGGGATGGCTGTGATCTCTGGCTTTGGTTTCAAAGCGGTCATAATCATCGTTAAATAAGGGAAGAAGAATAAAAAGCCAATTCCCCAACCGAGCGCAGTTAATGAAATCTTTTTCGTGGTCATTGTTTTTCGCTCCACTTAGAAACCCGGAGGAAAATTCCGATAAAAATAAGAATAATTAAGAAATTTACCGATGCCATGGCGGCAGATTGACCGATATCTTGATCTCTAAACGAAATCTTGTAGGCAAGCGTGGTCGTAGTGTCAGTTAAATAACCAGGACCGCCAGTGGTCATGACCCAGATAATTGGGAAAGAGTTAAATACGTTTATTAAATTAATTACCGCCGCAACTAAAAGTGATGGACGTAAAAGGGGCAAAATAATTAATTTATATCGCTGCCATGCGCTAGCGCCATCAACTGTTGCGGCCTCCAAAATATCGCTTGGGACAGTTGCTAGCCCTGCTAAAACAACGAAACTAGTAAATGGAATTGAAACAAAGACTGCAACCACTATTAACCAGAAACAGCTTTCCGTTGGAGTTCCGAGCCAATCGCGCGGTTCTTTTAATAAATTTAGTTTTAAACCGATAACGTTAAAGATTCCATAGAACGCATCTAACATCCATTTCCACGAAGTTGCCGTCATAACCACGGACGCTGCCCACGGAATAATTACGGCCCAGCGAACTACTTTTCGGCCTGGGAATTGTGAATTTAAAACCTGGGCGATTGGCAAAGATAAAAGCATTGTGAAAAATACAACGGCAAGCACCCAAATTAAGGTTCGAGTTAATACACCTGGTAGATCCGGATTGGCTTTTAAAGTTAAATAATTTTGAATTCCATTCCAACCATTTGAAAGCCCGGTGCTACTTATTTTTTGAAATGAGGTCCGGATCATTTCAAATGCCGGCCAGACCACCATTACTAAAATTATTAGAGTTGCAGGTCCAACCCAAGGCAGTGCACCTAAGCGCCCTTTTTTAAATTGAGTGGTCTGCATCGTTTCCTTAAATTATTTTATTAAGTAATTCGGGGGCTCATATTAAATACGAGCCCCCGAACTTTTAACTACTTTATTTTGGTTTTTTTCTTAATTAAGCCTTTGCTGCAGCTTCAGCTTTAGCTTGTAAAGCGTCCATAACCTTCTTTGGGTTACTTAGCGCTGTACCAACTTGTTGCTGAATCGCACCCTTAACTGCTGGCCATGAAGCTTGATCTCCTGGGTAGAAGATTGCTGATGGCAACAACTTAATGAATGGTGCTAGCGCAGGATCTTTAGCTGCGTTCTTTCCAGCTGACTTAGTTGCTGGAATGAATCCGCCGGCTGCCTTCAAGAAGTCTGCATAGTTATCTGGCTTGAAGATGAAATCCATCCACTTCTTGATTTCTTCTTGGTGTCCATTCTTCTTGTATGCAGTGAAGTAATCCTGAACGCCAAGAGTAATTGGCTTCTTGCCAGGAGCAGCTACGAATGAACCGGAACCAAGGTTGATTCCAGCGCCACCGTTATCTTTCAACCAACCAGGTAGGAACACTGATCCGTTGATAAATGCAGCCTTACCTGATGCGAACAATGTTTGTGCGCAAGCTGTGCGATCGCACTTAGCTGGGTTTGGTTGTGTCAACTTCTGATCAGTTAGTTTCTTTAGGAACGCCATGGTCTCAACGTTTTGCTTTGAGTTAAGAACCCACTTGCCGTTCTTGAACATTACGCCACCATTGCCACCAGCCCAGATAGCAAATTCAGCTTGTGCTTCTTCAGGTCCTAGTGGAAGTGCGTATGGATAAACTCCTGGAACTTTCTTCTTAATTGTCTTTAGCGTTGCTTCAAGTTCTGCCCAAGTTTTTGGCAACTTCTTAATTCCAGCTTTTGCCAAAATATCCTTGTTGTAGAACAAAGCGCGAGCAGATGCTAGATCTGGAACCGCATATGCAACACCGTTGTACTTTGAGTTATTTAAGAATGTTGGAACGATGTCATCAAGAGTTGCCTTGCTGACCATTTCGTCCGCGCGATATAGCAAACCGTCTGCAGCTGCTGCTGAGTAGTCACCCTTATTAACAACATCTGGTGTCTGTCCGGTTGCGATTAAAGTTTTTACCTTGTCATCAATGGTTTCCCATGAGACAACGTCAACTTTTACTGTGATGCCTGGGTTTGCTGCAGCAAATTTAGCTGCAAGGCCATCCCAGAATGGCTGCATATCTGCATAGTTAGCAGCAACCATCTTTAGCTCGACAGCTGCAGGTGCTGGTTGTGCACCAATTACTACTGCAGATGCCATGCCGAGTGCAGCCGCAATGGCTGTACGACGGGTGAACTTCTTCATGTCTCTCCTTATATTCGTTATTACCGGTTATAGCGAGAAGCAACTTGCGTTGCCTAGTAGCGCTATCCGACCAGCGAGAAGGCTGCTAGTCAATCATTTGTTTATAACTGTTTGATAACAGAACGAAACGAGCAAAAGTAAGCAGATTTTCTTGACTGGCGAGCGTGAAAAGCAATACGGTCACCCCATGTCCCATTCACAGGCTGAAATCGACTCCCAACCAGAGATCTGGGCTCAGGTCGCCGAGGTCGCCCCTGGGCTAGTTGGCAAGCTGCCAAAAAAGGGCGAGAAGGTGGCGGTAGTTGGCTGCGGTTCATCATGGTTTATGTCCCAGTGCTACGCCGCGCTACGTGAAAGCGCAGGTCATGGTGAGACCGATGCATATGTTGGTTCGGAATTTAATTACAACCGGAAATATGACCGAATTGTCACCATTAGTCGCTCTGGTACGACAACTGAAATTATTGATTTTGCAAAACAAAATAAAATTCCGTCAGTTTTAATTACGGCAATTAAAGATTCGCCAATCGCGCAACATACAAGCGATGAAATTGTGATGGAATTTGCCGACGAAAAATCAGTTTTGCAAACGCGTTGGGCAACCGCGGCGCTTGGTTTGTTAAGAATTCACCTTGGTTTTGATTTGCGATCAATTATCGATGACGCGAAAAAAGCGCTTCAAGAAGAGATTTCAGATTTAGTAAATACCGAACAGATTTCATTTTTAGGACGCGGTTGGTGTTACGGCTTGGCGCAAGAAGCGGCGCTAAAAACTCGTGAGTCGTCGCAGTTCTGGGCGGAGTCATATCCCGCTCTTGATTATCGCCATGGTCCACTTTCAATTTCGCAACCAGGGCGCGCTGTTTGGGCATTCGGTGAAATTCCAGAAGATTTAGTTCGTGATTGCAAAGCTACTGGTGCAATCTTTGAATCAAGTAAATTAGATCCGATGGCGCATTTAATCAAAGCGCAGCGCGTTGCGGTGGCAAAGGCAGTTAAAAAAGGCGTCGATCCAGATAATCCACGCGGGTTGGCGCGATCCATTATTTTGCAGTGAGAATTAGACTTCTCACATGTCGCAAGTAGCCGCAATTGATGTTGGTGGCACCTTCATCAAAGCCGCGCTTGTAAATAAAAATTTAGAAGTTATAAAAACCGAATCAGCGCCAACTCCCAAAAATGATTTAACTGGCCTTAACACCGTTGCCGAAATAAAGAATTTAGTTACTGGGTTTGGCAACGTGGCTGCAATTGGTTTAGCTGTTCCCGGAACATTGGATGAAAAAAAAGGAATTGCACGCTGGACCGGCAATTTAAATTGGCGTGACCTACCGATTGTTGATTTACTGAAAAAATCAATCGACTTACCAGTTGCCTTTTCTCATGATGTCCGAGCTGGCGCCGTAGCGGAATTGCGAGCTGGCGCCGCAAAAGGTTATGCAAATAGCGTCTTCATACCTATTGGCACCGGTATCGCGGCCGCCTTAATTATCGATGGTGAAATTAGATCGGCCGATGGCTTTGCTGGCGAGATTGGCCATTTAGATGTTGGCGGTAATACGCCCTGTGTCTGTGGGAAATTTGGCTGTTTAGAAACCGAAGCTTCAGCCGCAGCGATTTCAAAAAAATATGGCGGCGGAAAGAGCGCGGAAGAAGTTTTAAATTTAGCGCGAAGTGGTGATCAAAAAGCAAAAGTAATTGTC
>JBEGQQ010000032.1:0-4866 GCA_041180925.1 Actinomycetota bacterium | reverse complement strand
GTGAATCTAAAATTGCTACAACTCCCCGATCTTCGGTACTTCTAATTAATCGCCCAGTTCCTTGTGCCAACAACAGCGCAGCCCGTGGCAAGGAAACTTGCATAAAGCCAGAACCGCCAGCTAAATCAGCCTCCGCTGCCCGAGCGCTCATGACTGGTTCATCAGGTCTTGGAAATGGAATTCGATCAATTGCAACCAAGGTGCAAGATTTGCCAGGAACATCAACGCCCTGCCACAGGGTCATGGTTCCGAGCAAAATTGAAGTTTCATCTTCCGCAAATTTTTCAATTAATGGCGCTACGGCATCTCCTTTTCGTTGAGTAATAATTCGAATTGGCAATTCTGCTAAAACTTTCCGCAGATGCACATCGGCAGCTTCGACGCCGCGCCACGAACTAAATAGCGCCAATGTTCGACCACCTGCCGCATCAATTAATTCGCCAAGCTCTTCTAGAGCCTCGATTGAAATGCCATCGCGAGTTGGTTCAGGTAAATGTTTTGGTAAATAAAGCATTCCTTGATTGGCGAAATCAAATGGCGAACCAACATCCAACATTTGAACATTTGATGGATCCATCTCTCCTTCTGGAATTTCAGATTCATCATCTTGGGCATCTAGGGCAAACCCAATTGATTTTGCTAGCGCATCAAAACCTTTGCCGACCGTCAAAGTTGCCGAAGTTGCAATCACGGGCGTTTTGGTCAGCATGTTTTCGCGCAGCACTTGGCTAACTGAAAGTGGCGCTAAATAAAGCGTTTTGTATGTTGGTTCAAACCATAAAACTTGGCCACCGCCGGTTTTTAATAATTTGCCGCAAGTTTGATTGATTTCGTTAATGGCACCTTTGACTCGAGCCCGGTCAGCCAATTGATCCGTATCGATAATTTCATCATCGGCGCTAAATGAATTGGCAATTGCTTGAGCACATTCGCGCACCTTTCGAATTGGTGCTTCCAAATCACTTGGCAATTCATCCAATCGGCCAGCGGCGCCAAATTCAGCATAACCTTCAATCGCGTCGGTAAATGAATCAGATGCATGCGTAAAATTTTCAGCTAATTTTCCGGGCACATACTTGCGTGCCATTGCTGCTGCTCTGGCAACTCGTTGCGCCGTCAATTCTTCAGTAACTGCTTGAGTTGTGCGATCCATAAATTCATGGGCTTCATCTAAAACAATTGCATCGCGTTCGGGCAAAATTGGATGCGAATCGACGATTTCAATTGCCAGTAGCGTGTGATTGGTTACGACCACATCGGCTTGCTGCGCCCGAGCTTTTGCATTAGCCGCGAAACATTTAGCACCATATGCACAAACATCGGCGCCGACACATTCGCGGCCTGACGTAGAACTTGCAGCCCAAACTCGGCGATCAACTTCGGGGGCATCATCGCGATCGCCTGAAACACCTGGGGTCATCGCCCAACTGCGAAGGCGCTGGGCATCTTTTCCGAGCGAAGAAAGTTCTAAAACTAATTCACCATCAGGATCTGGTTCTTCGCTATTTAATTTCTGGAGGCAGACATAATTGCCAACGCCTTTATAAATGCCATAGGAAATTTCGCGCTTTAATTCTTTTTCAAGCGCCGGAACGATTCGGGGTAAATCTCGTTCGACCAATTGCCGCTGTAGCGCCAAAGTGGCAGTGGCAATCAAAATCTTTTTCCCGCTAACAAGTGCCGGAACCAAATAGGCAAGTGACTTTCCAGTTCCGGTGCCAGCTTGGACCATTAAATGGTGGCGATCGCTGAGGGCATTGGCGACTGCTTCGGCCATCTCAATCTGCCCTTCGCGGGGCGCGCCTTCAATCGCCCCCACCGCCACATCTAGGGCGGCTCGAACCTTGGCTAAATCGCTCACTCATCAACCTTAACAAGGTCGATTTAAAGTAGTTGAAATTTCAACTACTTTTGGTTATGATCTGGCTATGTCGAAAATGCCCGCGTTATATATCGGCCACGGTGCGCCGATGTTGCTCGATGATCCGATTTGGACCTCACAGTTAAAGCAGGTGGCTGCTTCGCTGCCAAAACCAAAAGCGATTTTAATTATTTCCGCACACTGGGAATCAGAACCGGTAACGATTTCAAATCCAGATGCAGCGACGCCGCTGGTTTATGACTTTTATGGCTTTGCGCAAAAGTATTATCAAATGACTTACGAAACTCCAGAGGCGCATAACTTAGCCAAATTAGTTGCATCGATGATGCCCGATAACGAAACCGTGGTGCAATCAAGTCGCGGTTTAGATCATGGCGCTTGGGTGCCGCTAAAAGTTATGTATCCAGATGCGGATATTCCAGTTTTGCAAATGTCGATGCCGACATCAGATCCAGTTCGATTGATGGAATTAGGAAAGCGGTTGCAGCCATTACGCGAACAAGGTGTCCTAGTTATTGGCTCTGGTTTCATGACTCATGGTCTGCCATTTTTAAAAGAGTGGCGAATTGATGCGGCGGCGCCAACTTGGTCTAGTGATTTTGATGCGTGGGCCAAAGAGGCGCTAAACAAGGGCGATGTCGATACCCTCTCAAAATTTAAAGAAGTGGCGCCAGGTATGCCATACGCCCACCCAACAGTGGAACATTTCACGCCACTATTTGTAACTTTGGGTGCGAGTGCAAATGCTGAAGCTGCGCCCGAAACTTTAATTGAAGGTTACTTTATGGGCCTATCAAAAAGATCATTCCAAGTCGCTTAATTGCGCCATCTCATTAAAAGCGCGGCAAGCAGCTCGAAGAATTGGAATTGCCAGAGCAGCCCCGGTTCCTTCGCCTAATCGCAAACCCAAATCTAAAATTGGTTCCAGCTCCAAATATTTAAGTGCCACTGTTGCACCAGGTTCGGCGGAATTATGGGCAGCAAGTAAAGATAGTCTGCAACTTTCCTTAATTTGGGATGCAATCAAAGCCGCTGCATTTGTATTCACGCCATCCAATAAAACTGGTACCCCTTGCGAACTTGCCCGCAAGATAAAACCGGCAATTGCCGCAATTTCATAACCGCCGATACGCTCCAAAATCTCAACGCCCGATAATTGATCTGGTAATTGCGCCAATTTTTCAACGATCTCTTGTTTTCGTAAAAAAGTCTCATCTGAAATTCCAGATCCACGACCAGTAACTTTGCTCGCAGGGGTATTGGTTATGTAACTGATGATTGCGGCAGCGATTGTTGTGTTTCCAATTCCGATCTCGCCAACACCTAAGAATCTGGAACCACCGGCAATCAATCGCTCCGCTGTTCGGGCTCCAATTTCCAGGGCATGAATTGCATCTACATGAGTCATGGCTGGTCCAAACCGAACATCATTAGTGCCAGCTCCAATTCGGTGGTTGTAAATATCCGGGTGCGAAGTTGAATCAACTGTTCCGACATTTACGATTTCAAGATAGAGATCATTTGCTGCAGCAAATGCACTAATTGCAGCTTTACCTGAGGCAGCCAAATCCCCCATTTGTTTGGTGATAATTTGCGGCCACGGCGTAACTGAATCATCTTTAGCGATTCCGTGATCTGCGATAAATACTGCGATAGCTGCTGGATCCACACTTGGTCGATGAGTTTTTCTAATTCCAGAGATTTTCCCAACAATTTTTTCAAGACGACCAAGTGATCCGGGAGGCTTGACCAATTGATCAAACTTTTTGCGAGCGGCAAAATCAAAATCAGAATCGAAATTCCATTTGCCCACTAATGCTCGTTCGTAAGCCGAATCTCTGTTACTCAAATTTAACCAAAACTCTTTATCTAAATTCGTCCCGCTATAAATAAAATCAACTCCGGCAGCTTCAGCGGCCATTTGATCCGTTTCTAAATCGCCAACATATATGCAAGCCTCTGGTTGCAGATTTAGCTTTTCCAGCGCAACTTGAATTGGTTTTGGATCTGGCTTGTGAACGCCAATTTCGGCAGTCGCGATGATTATTTCAAAATTATCTGCGAGATTAACTTCCGCTAATTTTGAGCGAATTTGATTAGAAGTAATTTCAATCGTATTGGAAACAATCGCAAGCTTAAAGTTTCCATTCAACTTTTCAATTAATTCAGCAACGCCATCCATCAAGAGAACTTTTCGCTCTTCGACCGGCCTACCCGAATAATCACCATGAATTAAAGTATTTCCAAGATCAAAAATCACCGCTTGATATTTTTTAGGAGACATTAAAGGTGTAATCCGCTTGCGAAAAGAATTAAAATGAAGGTTTCAGAAACCTGAGCTGCCGCCCCAAGTACGTCGCCAACGATTCCACCAATTTTCTTTCTGGCATAAATCAAAACGATTAAATTTGGAATTGTTAAAAGCACTAAAAATAGAATTGAAGTGACGCCAATAATTGGCCAAATCAAAATTAATGTTAAGACAGTTGCCGTAATTAAATCGATAGTTTTGACTTCGCGAGAATAGGCTGCACCCATGCCAGCTCCGTTTGGCGCAGCTTTTGTAAGCATCAAATAAATCGGAACCAACCTAGCCAAGGTGTGGCTAACGATTAGTCCGCCAAGGGCGATTCGGGGCGACATCGAACTCAATAGAGCATATTGCAAAATTAATTGCATAGAAATGGCCACTACGCCATAAGTTCCGTGGCGAGAATCTTTCAAAATTCGCATTCGATCTTCGACATTCCACCCACCCACGAAGGCGTCAGCTACATCACCCAACCCATCGAAGTGAAATGCACCAGTAATCAGAATGGAAGTCAGCAGAGACAACGCCGCTGCGACGCTCTGCCCCAGAATTTCATAAGTTAAAAAATAGACAAAAGCTGAAACTAATCCTACAAATGCGCCTACAAGTGGAAACCATCGCGCTGCTTTGCGTAGTGAAATATTTGGATTGTGACTAATCGGAATTCGAGTCA
>JBEGQQ010000031.1:0-24709 GCA_041180925.1 Actinomycetota bacterium | reverse complement strand
TTTCGGCAAGCAGCTAAATCATCAGAAGGCGACTCAGCGCGAACTAAGGTTTCTAACGCTGACAACATAGGGTCAATTCTGCCACTTTTATCCATCACAGCGGAGCCACACCAGTTATACGCGCAATTTTGAAGGTTTGTAATTCACCAGTGCTGTGATCGCGTGCAATTAGCGCACCTAATGAAATTTGAACTGGATCAATAATTCGATGAGAAACTCCCCCATTATTGTCCGCATAACCAATCGAAAGTGTCTTCTTTAAATTTGCGTTGATTAATTCCAAAGTTTCATTAGCGGTAGTTCGGGGGACATCAACTTTTCGTAATTCATTTTGCCGCGCAGTAGATTTTTCACCAACTTGAATCGAGCGAATCGCAGCTTCGACAGCGGCATCTGTTGGTGGCTCGATTTCACCGACTATCTTTGGTGGCTTCGGGCGATTTAGTACTCGTTTGTTATGCGCACCCGAAAGTAAGATTCCTTGCGCTGATTCGGCAGCAGGTAAATAACCGTTGGTTCGTAGAACTTCCAGAACTTCATCTAAGCCGTAATCAGAAACAATCACGGTTGGCGCAATTTGGCGAAAATCTAAGTTTTGTAATTTCTTATCAGAAATTATTTGCGCCACCATCGCCGGATCTTCACAACGCAAATATGAGCTAATCGCACCAACCCGAAGCTGACCATGTTTGCGCGAAGTATCGGTAATTAAATATTCGAGTGGTTGCGGAATTGGTGTTTTAGAAATCTTTTTCAAGAATTTCAAAATTTCATCACTAGTTTTACCGTGATCTAATCCGCGCCGAATCGATTTTTCAGTGAACCGGTAAACCGTTGCACTACCGCGACTTTCGATATCGGCGACCGAACTCATCTCTAGAGCCAAATCATGTTGTAGCGGCCCAGGTGCTATTGCAGTTTGATCACTTTGAATCATGATGTGATCAATCGGAGTTGGTAGCGCAGCGTTAATTCCGAGCTCTTCTGATTCATCCAAAAGTGCACTACCAAACGATGAAAGCGCACCTAAACCAGTAATTCCTAACCATTCACACTCTTGCATGGTCCAAGTAACTAAATCTTCTCGAATTGAACTGCCGCGACGTAATGGCGATAACCATATAATTCGTTCAATCAATGAATCAAGAGTTGGTGCTAACTCTTTTGGTAATTCCGATAGAACCCGATTTCGAATTGTTGCGGCGGAAACCCGATCTAACTCTGGGCCAAGTGCAGTTATTGATTTGTTGTCGCCACGACCAACCAATCCACTTACGCGTGAAGTCAATCGCCAAAGTGAAACTAAGCCCCGCCATTTACTTTCGAAATCTTGAGTTAACCAAAGATCAAAATTATTTGTCGGTGCAATAGTTTCATCGGCATCGACTGCGACTAAACCAGATAGATAAGCAAGTTCCGCAACGAAAGCGGCGCAACCTTCATCGACTCCCAGGTGGCTACTGACATCTTTTAAATCTCTGATCCCCAATCCGCCGGCACGAAGCGCTTTTGGCGCTTCTTCGCCCCAGAAATTTAAGAGCTCTTCCACCCATCGAAGCAAATTAGAAATATTTGCGATTGCAGCCTGATCAATTTCACTTTGCTTCCATTTTTTACCATTTAATTCTGGAGCCGATAATTTCAGTTCTTTGTGTACTTTGCCACCGCGTAAAAACAAGGCAACTTCGCGCGGCAAAACCACATGTTTGCTATCAACTGGGGCAATAAAATTTTCATTTAATAACCATTCGATGCCAGGACCTGGTTTTTTGATGTCACTGACGCTGCCTCGCGGCGGTCCCCACATTAATCGATTTAAAACTTGGGTGGCAGCTTCAGGTGCTTTGGCAATTTTCTTTAAATCATATTTACCAGTTGCAACTGGTCCCAATCCAGCAATTTCTGGACCCATTACTTCGCGAACTTGCGTTGGAATCTGCGTACTTTTGGTATCGCCATAAACCAGCGCTAAATCAATTAATTTTCCAAAAGCGAATCGAGCAGCTGGATCAGTAACCGCTTCTAAATCTTTTATTGAAAATGGTTCGGGAATTACGAGTGCAGCTTCAAGCACTTGAAGTTCAAAAGCAGTAAGAGAATCAATTGCTCGCGCCAAACTAGGAGATGAGGTGGCCCGAACTGCCAACGAAGCAAAGTCTGGTGGCGTCGGCGAGATTAAGTCGGGGCGCAATTTAAAAATGCGCGCCAACGAACCATCATCGAGACCGCGCAAATAATCGGCAAAAGTTCTAAAAGCCATAACTGGCCTACTTTACTCGGGTTTTTTCCGACCCCTTGGCGCTAAATATGCGCCGGCTGCGACCACTCGGCTAACGATTGGACCAAGCATTCGGTTTATGAATCTAAATCGGCGGAAATCATAAATTGGCCACTCTTCTACCAGAGCGCGAATTCGCAGTTTTGCATCAGGATTTATCGCATTTGGATAACCAACTGATTCCAAAAGTGGAAGATCATTTGCGCTATCGGTATAGGCATAACAATTCTTTATATCGATATTGCGCTCTTTTACCAATTCAAATACGGCATTTGCCTTTGCCTGGCCATGAAGAATCGGACCATCCAAATTACCTGTGTAAGTCTCATTAACAATTTCTGCTTTACTGCCAATTGCCCCTGTAAATCCAAGTTTGCGAGCAATAATTTTTCCTAAATCTTCCGGCGCTGCCGAGACCAACCAAACTTCGCGTCCTTGATTCAAATGTGATTTTGCAATATCAATAGTTTTTTGCACGAGCGCTGGCGAAATATATTCGTCGTAAATTTCTTCACCCAACTTATGGATATCAGAAACAGCGTGGCCACCAATGAAATCTTGTGCCGCTTTTTTAAATCGTTCAATAACTTCAGGTTTCTCAGTTCCCGTTAATCTGAATCTCACGTTTGCCACTACGAATTTTGAAATATCTGCCTTTGTAAAATAACCACGGTGATACATCCCACGACCTAGAAAATAAAGTGATGAGCCACGAATCATCGTATTGTCGAGATCAAAGAAGGCTGCACTCGACGAAGACATTGCCTTAGGTTAATGGCTTTATGATTGACCAATGGGACAACGAGTTCATGTAATCCGGCATGGTGAGGTCGAAAATCCCAAAAAAATTCTTTATGGGCGCCAACCTGGGTGGAGTTTGTCTAAACGCGGACAGCAAATGGCAGAGGTTTTAGGCGAATGGTCCAAATCGATAAACATTGGCGCACTTCATGTTTCGCCGTTGCAACGCGCTCAAGAAACTGCAACACCAATTTCGGCAATAAATGGAATTCCAATAACAACTGATGAGAGAGTAATCGAAGCGCGAAATGTATTTGAGGGACATCCAATTGATGTTGGATTTAGTTTGATTAAACGACCTTGGACCTGGCGCCATTTATGGAATCCATGGCAACCGTCATGGGGCGAACCATATGTCGAACAAGTAAATCGAATGCTTGCGGCAGTTTTTGATGCAAAGAAAGCTGCTGGCGATAAAGATGCAATTATTGTTTCCCACCAACTACCAATTTGGATTCTTCGAAGTGCGATTGAAGGACGCAAGTTTTTACACGATCCACGAAAACGTGAATGTTCACTTGCTTCAGTTACTTCAATAAATTTTGATGACGAAGGAATGATTTCCGGTATCAATTACACCGAACCGGCAAAACATTTATTGCCGAAAAAATGAAGAAAATTTCCTTTTTGTTAATCGCACTTTTGTTAACTTCATGTGGCGGCAGTCCAGATAGTGTGCAAATAAAATTATCTGGTCCAACTTTAACGGGTGAAAGATTTGAATTACCGGCCGGAAAAGCGGCAGTAGTTAATGTTTGGGCTTCGTGGTGCTCGCCATGTCGTGCTGAAGCGCCGACTCTGGTTGCTTTGTCTGAAAAATATCCGGATGTTGCCTTTGTTGGAATTTTAACGCGTGATAACGAAGCTACCGCCAATGCCTTTGTTGAGCGGTTCAAAATTAAATATCCAACAATTGTTGATGACACTTTATTAGTTCAATTTAGAAATGTTGCGCCAGCAAATGCATTTCCTTCAACGATTGTGATTGGTAAAGATGGGAAAGTTGTTGGAAGAATTAGCGGGCAAGTGACCGTTGCCAAATTAACTAAATTAATCGAGATTGCAAATGGTTGATTTAATTTTTGATGCTAACTTGTTAGTAGCGCTACCGGTTGCTTTTTTAGCCGGTTTAATCAGCTTTGCTAGTCCTTGTGTATTGCCATTAGTTCCAGGGTATTTAAGTTATGCCGCCGGAGCTTCAAATCGTCGAATCTTAGGATCAATCCTCTTTGTCCTAGGTTTCTCAACTCTCTTTGTTTTATATGGTGCCGCTTTCGGTGGCATCGGTGCCAAAGTAATGGCAAATGAAGAACTTCTTACTCGAATCCTTGGCGGATTCACCATTTTGATGGGTTTGATTTTCATGGGACGGATTGCATTTGTCCCAACATTTAAATTAAAAGCAACGACAAATGCTGGGCTATTAAGCGCACCAATTTTAGGATTTTTATTTGGAATTGGCTGGACGCCTTGCATTGGTCCGACACTAGCCGCCGTAGAGACTCTGGCTTTTGAAAGCGCTAGCGCTAATCGCGGTGCGATTTTGTCGCTCGGCTATTGCATTGGACTTGGCGCTCCTTTTATTTTATTTGCAATCTTTTTAGAACGCGCCAAAGTGATTCGCACTTGGTTACTAGTTCGTGGTGAACTAATCAGTCGCATCGGGGGAATTGCATTAATTGTCATTGGTATTTTCCAAGTAACCGGTATTTGGAATTTCTTAATGAATTCATTGCGTTCGGTAATTAGTGGATTTATCCCGGTGATTTAATGATTTTTGCACTTCGTTACGTCTGGCGCCAACTAACGAGTATGCGCACCGCACTTTTTTTATTGCTCTTACTTGGCTTAGCTGCAATCCCAGGATCTTTGGTGCCACAGCGGACCAGCTCACCAATAAAAGTTCAAGAATTTTTTGCCAATAACCCAGGTCAGGCCAAGCTCTACGATCAACTTCATTTATTTGATGTTTACGGATCGCCTTGGTTTAGTGCGATTTATATTCTGCTTTTTATCTCATTAATTGGGTGTGTACTTCCCAGAACGATTGAGCACGCGCACACCGCAATGGCGGCACCCCCAGCCGCGCCAAGTCGTTTGGAAAAAATGGAGTACTTCCAGGAAATTTCCGGAACTCTTGCTCGCGCCGAAACTATTTTGCGAAAAGATCGTTTTCGAATTCGCCGGGAGGCAAATTGGATATCAGCCGAAAAGGGATATTTGCGCGAAACTGGAAATTTATTTTTTCATTTATCGTTAATTCTAATTTTGCTTGGGATCAGCTTTAGTTCGCTATTTGGCATGCGTGGGGATGCAATTGTAAATATCGGTGAACGTTTTACTAATACCCCGACAAGTTACGATTCAATCAATTTTGGAAAACTTACTAGTCCAAGTGATCTGCCGCCATTTTTGATCAAACCAACTAATTTTGTTGCTAAGTACAACCCGAGCACCAACCAACCACTCGATTACACATTAACGGTACTAACGGCACCAAACCCTGAAAGCAAAGCACTAGAAAAAATCATTAAAGTAAATTCACCATTAAAATATGGTGACACTTCAATTTATTTACAAGCAAATGGTTACTCCCCAATTGTCACCGTGCGTGATCGAACTGGGAAAATCAGATTGCAAGGGCCAATTCCATTTTTACCGCAAGACGGAAATCTTTCCTCAAATGGCGCAATTAAAGTTCCGGATATGGAGCCACAACTTGGCTTTGTTTCACAATTCTTTCCAACAGTTGATCAACCAAAAGGGAAACCGGCACGTTCGAGCTATCCCGAAGCATTGGATCCACGGTTATTTGTTGCGGCATACCGAGGTGATTTAGGACTGGATAGCGGAACTCCACAATCCATCTACAAAATTGATACTAAGAAGCTATTTCAAATTGGTTTGGAATCAATGAAGGTTGGGCAAACCTATACATTCGAAGAGGGCTCAATCACATTTGAAGGTTATGTGCCGTGGGTTAACTTACAAATCGTAAAAGATCCTGGGAAGTTGCTTGCTCTGATTGGCGCATTATTCGCAATTCTAGGATTATTAGCATCGTTATTTGCACGCCAGCGACGGATTTGGATCAAAGCAGTGGCTGGAGATAAGTTGGAAATTGCTGGCTTAGCAAAAAATGCGGCACCAGGTTTAGAGAACGAAATATTAGAAATTGCGAGGAAATTAAATTGAGTAAGAACTCATGGGCTTACTTTTCCAATTACGCGGTTTACTCGAGCATGTTTATTTTTGCCCTGGCATTTTTTACAAACGCATTTGCAATTGCTTGGAAATCTACCAAAGGTGAAAAAGCAACTCGGATTGCGACAGCGCTTACTATTTTGGGAACTGCCGTAATTTTTGTGGCGATCGTTGCCCGCGGAATGTCTGCCGGCCGTGTTCCATGGAGCAATATGTATGAATTTTCAATCACCGGCGCATTTGCTTTTGCCTTGGCTTATTTATTCACGCTTCGGAAATATGATTTACGTTGGCTCGGTATTTTCGTTACTTTTTCGGTACTTATTGTGCTGGGTACCGCAATCACTCTGCTTTATCGACCAACCGCACCACTTGTTCCAGCACTTAAATCAACTTGGTTAGTAATTCACGTTTCAGCAGCAATTATCTGCGGCGGTGTTTTCTTACTTGCAAATGTAATTGCGGCGACTTATTTAATTTTAGAAAAGTATGGCGATAATCGTCCAGCTTGGGCCGCAAAAATTCCGAGCTTAGATGTTTTAGATTTACTTTCATATCGATTAATTGCATTTGTATTTCCACTTTGGACTTTTGCGGTCATCGCCGGTGCAATCTGGGCCGAAAGCGCTTGGGGTCGTTACTGGGGTTGGGATCCAAAAGAGACTTGGGCATTTATAACTTGGGTTGGTTATGCCGCTTATTTACATGCGCGGGTGACTGTCGGTTGGAAAGGGCGGAAAGCAGCTTGGCTCTGTTTAATCGCCGGTTCTACCTTCTTATTTAATTATGTTTGGGTAAATGTTTGGGGAACCGGAAAGCACACTTACTCCGGTTTGTAATCAAATTACAATTTACGTAAGAAATCTGGATTATCGTCTGGCGGAATAATTCGCTTCTTTCCGCCTGAGTTCGGCCCACGATTTGTTCGACCGGCAATCAAATAAGCAATCGCGCCGATCGGGGTAATCAAAACAATCAACAAAATCCAACCCCACTTAGGCAAATTCCGCGGTTCTGGATTTCGAGCGCAATCAATTAACGCATAGATGGTAATCGCGATTATAAGTATTGGTATGAGTACTCGGACCATAGTTAAATTTTAGCCCCAATTATTATTAATAGCGCCAGTAATAGTTGATAGCGCCCAGTTTTGCCCAAAGTTGCGATTAATTCCCCACCTTTTTTAGTCGAAACTTCTTTACTTAGTGATGAGGCTAACGGAAGGGCAAATAATGTAATCCAACTAATTGGCGTCGTAATTAGCACTGCAAAAAACAAGAACCCGCTATAAACCGCACGAGCCGAAGTTTCACCCAGCTTCACTGCCAAAGTATTTTTACCGATTTTTGCATCATTGGCTATATCGCGGATGTTATTGATCATCAAAAGCGAGCAGGCAGTTAGCCCACAAGCCGTTGCAGCTAGAAATATTTTTACATTTAGATTTGGATTTTGAACGTAATAGCTACCGATAGTTGCAACTAAACCAAAGAAAATAAATACAAATACTTCGCCTAGGCCCTTATACCCGTAAGGATTTTTACCCCCGGTGTAACCCCAAGCTGCAATGATTGCGAAAATTCCGATCAATATTAAATAAGGATTAGTTCTGACAGATAAATAGCTACCACTGATTGCAGCGATCGCAAATGCAAAGAATGCAGCGGCTCTTACCGACTTGGCTGGGACTGCGCCACTTGCAACCAATCGCTTTGGACCAACTCGATTTGTATCTGTTCCCCGAATTCCATCTGAATAGTCGTTAGCGTAATTGACGCCGATTTGGAGCGCTAGCCCGACTGTGGCAGCGAGTAATAAATTAACAATTTCGATTTTGGTATTGGCCATTGCAGTACCAACCGCGACGGGAGCAATAGCGGCTGGCAGAGTACGTGGTCTGGCACCTTCAATCCAATTTTTCATTTCATCACCTTACTTGCTAATGCGCCACGATCAATTTTACCTAGGGCTGATTTTGGTAATTCATTAACTTTGATAATTCGCTTTGCTTTAACGCCAAAGTTACTTTGAAGCAAGTCTTGAATTTTACTTTCATTAAATTCGCCAACAATTGCCAGATTTAAGGTATCGCCCCATTCTGGGTCGGCTATTGAGAATGCGGCTACCTCAAACGGTAGAAAATTTTCAATTTCACTAAGTGAAATATTTTTCCCGCCACTAATAATCACATCATCAATTCGGCCGATAACGGTTAGTAAATCTCCATCAAGTCTGCCCAGATCTTCAGTAACAAAGAAGCCAGCGTTAAGTTTCTGCTCCCAAAGTTCTTCATTCCCGAGATAGGTCGTTGCCAAAGTGGGAGTTTTGATTTCGATCGTTTTACCAATTCGAATTTCAACTCCAGGCAGCGCTTTCCCGTTATACACACAGCCGCCTGAAGTTTCGGTCATGCCATAAGTCGTAATTAGATTAATTCCTCTTTTGCGACCTTGCGTTAATAAATCTTCAGCGACGGCACTTCCGCCGACCAATACTGCTTTTGTATCTAATAAGTGATTTAACAGAATTTCATCACCATTTAATGCTCGATACAACTGAGTTGCCACAATAGCCGTGAAATCAGCTTTTAAATTTGGATCAGTAATTGGCACGGTACCAAGTTCCAGAGATCGCACCAATACATTTATTCCGGCAGCGTGATTTGGCGAAACTAAGAGAGACCAAACTTCACCAGGTTTCGCTGCGACATATTTGTTACTTAATTTGGCACTGGAAATAAGTGCACTGGAACTCAACGCCACCGCTTTTGCTTTTCCAGTTGATCCACTTGTTGCAACAACAACTGCAATATTTTCCGGTACTGAATCGATTTTGACATTTCCGAAGCTGAGCGCGGGACCGGTTCCAGAGAGCGCGCTAACCAAATGGTTCATTACTTCGGCCACACTCCATGAGGATTGAGTGCGGAGCAATTTGCGAGGTTCCATGTCTTGCGTAGGCTATAGCCAGATAGAGCCAGTAACGAAACCAAAAAAAGGGGAGCCATGAGCAAGCCAATCAAGCGCGACTTTGGCGCTCGCACTATTCCAAATTGGATCCGTGGTGATTATGGCTTCACCGATATTGTTTATGAAACTGGTGACGGGATTGCAAAAATAACAATTAATCGCCCAGAAGTTCGAAATGCATTTCGGCCACAAACAATTATTGAATTAAAGGAAGCTTTTGATTTAGCTCGAGACGATGAATCTGTTGGCGTAGTAATTCTTACTGGCGCAGGCGAAGAGGCTTTCTGCTCAGGTGGCGACATTAATGTTCGTGGCGACGATGGTTATTTAGGTGATGACAAATTAGCGGCAAAAGGAATTGGCCGATTAAATGTTTTAGATTTACAGATTCAAATTCGTCGCTTACCGAAACCGGTTATTGCCATGGTTGCCGGTTGGGCAATTGGCGGCGGACATGTATTACATGTGGTTTGTGATTTAACAATTGCTGCCGAAAATGCAAAGTTTGGCCAAACTGGACCGATGGTTGGATCGTTCGATGGTGGTTATGGCGCTGGATTATTGGCAGCACATGTTGGTCAAAAGAAGGCCCGCGAAATTTGGTTTATGACTCGGCAATATGATGCAACCGAAGCGCTAAACATGGGATTGGTAAATACCGTTGTGCCAATCAAAGAGCTTGAAGCGGAGACTGTTTCTTGGGCCCGTGAAATGTTGCGCAATTCGCCGATGGCACTTCGCTTACTTAAAGCTGGGCTAAATGCAGCTGATGATGGTTTAGCCGGCGTTCAGCAATTAGCTGGCGATGCCACATTATTGTTTTACATGACCGAAGAAGGTCAAGAAGGCCGCGATGCATACAAAGAGAGGCGGCCGCCTAACTTTGATAAATATCCAAAGCGTCCATAATTAATTTAAATGAATTGACATGATTGAAGAACTACTTGCCTCGGTGCAAGTTTTTTCCCTACCAACTAGAACTAATTTTCGCGGAATTAATACTCGTGAAGTTGCAATAATTATAGGACCAAATGGGTATGGTGAATTTTCGCCGTTTTTAGAATATGGTGAAGTTGAATCAATCCCGTGGCTAAATAGCGCAATCGAAGCTGCTTATTCCGAATTACCAGCGTTAAAACTTAACGAGATTGAAGTCAATGCAACTTTGCCAGAAGTAACTGACGAGGCTACTGCTCGCGAAATTTTAAGCTGGTATCCCGGATGCAAAACGGTAAAAATAAAAATCGGCAGCAATTTGGACGAGGATTTAGCCAGAATTAGCTGGGCAAAGGCTGCCAATTTTGAAAATGTCAGATTAGATGTAAACGGCGCCTGGACTGCAAAGGAAGCCAAAGTAAACCTTTCAGAAATTACCAGGTCATTCAAAATTGAATACGTAGAGCAGCCATGTTCGACTATTGAAGAATTGCGCGCCCTAGAACTAGATATTCCAATAGTTGGCGACGAAATCTTGCGCAAAGCGCGGGATCCATTTGCAATTGATTTAACTGGAGCGGTCGACATCTTGATGTTAAAAGTTGCGCCACTAGGTGGCATAAATCGTTCCATGCAATTGGCCGAGCATCACAAATTACCGGTAGTAGTTTCAAGCGCATTTGAATCAGCGGTTGGCATAACACATGGATTGAAGTTGGCTTCAATATTAAATATCGCGAAGCCAGCTGGTTTAGCAACCGGGGTTTTATTAAAAGAAGACCTAGGTGTGCACCCAATTATTAATGGATTTATTAAAGTTTCCGAAATAATTCCAAGTGGAATTCGTGGAATTAGTGGAATTAATAATTTGGCACGCTTGGATTGGTGGCGAGAACGAATTCGTAATACCTTCGCGGCGGGAGAACGAGCGGGGTGGAAGTGGTCGGCATGATTAGTACCGAACTTGCGCGAAATATCGTCCGCCAATTAATTTCTCATGGCATCAAAGATGTAGTGCTCTCGCCTGGATCTCGAAACGCGCCATTATCAATTGCACTAACTGAAGCTGCTAATCGAGGATTTATTGATTTGCATGTCCGAATTGATGAACGCACCGCAGGATTTTTTGCGCTCGGAATAACTAAAGCAACTAAAAATCGAACTGCAGTTGTATGCACTAGCGGAACCGCCGCAGCTAATTATTATCCAGCGTTTTTAGAGAGCTTTCATTCCGACTTGCCACTTTTAGTAATCACGGCAGATCGGCCGGAACGATTACGTAAAACTGGAGCGAATCAAACTACTAATCAAGTCGAACTTTTTAATTGCGGGCGATTTGTTGAAGCAGTTTCGCCAATTATTGATTTAAGTAGCGCACTATCTGAAACCGGGCCCATACATATCAATGTGCAATTTGATGAGCCATTAATTCCTAATGATTCTTCGGATTGGCTGGCAAATATTTCAAAAGCGAACAATTTAACAACTGAAGAAAAGTCAGAAGAATTTAAGGTACCGGCTGGGAAAGGCGTATTAATAGTTGGTCATGATCGGGCTGGCTTTGGCATCGCGGCAATTTCAGATTTTGCGCGAAATTTGGCGGTGCCGATCATTGCCGAAGACCCACTTTCATTCAAAGATGCCATACCTCATGCTGCGCTCTTTGCTAACCAATTAGAAGTTGATTGGGTTTTTGTGGTTGGTAGAACTACTTTATCGAGAACAACGAATAAATTAATTGCGGCGGCTAAAAGTAGTTACGTTCTAGATCCCCGCGCCGAAAAAATTGATTCAAATCGGACTGCCACAAAGATCTTTTTTTCAATTCCAAAAATTGTAGGAAGCGCCGAAAAATGGCAAGAAAATTTATCTACGCGAGCTGCAGAATTAATTTCCAACCATAAAGATTGGTCCGAACCAGGTCTAGCTAAATTTTTGGGTGAAAATATAGAGAGCGGGTCTACGCTCTTTATCTCTTCTTCGCGCCCAATTAGAGATATTGAAAGTTTTGCAACGCCTCGATCTGGCATCGAAACTTTTGCCAATCGAGGTTTAGCCGGGATTGATGGAAATATTTCAACTGCGCTAGGAATCGCAAGTAAACGCGAAAAAACTTACGCCGTAATCGGAGACTTGGCGTTTTTGCATGATCTGACCGGCTTAGTTAATCAAGAGCCAATTAACTTAAAACTCATAGTTTTAAATAACAACGGCGGTGGAATTTTTAGCACTTTGCCACAAGCAAACGTGCCCGATTTTGAAACGATTTTTGGCACGCCACACAATCGAGATTTAGTTTTAATAGCAAAAAGTTTCGGGATAGAAACCAGCGAAATAACGAGCTATTCCGATCTTAAAACTTTTATCAATTCTGGTCCTGGGTTAAAGATTGCAATCTGCCAAATGCCAGATCGAAGAAGTAATGCGGAGTTGATTAAAAAGTTAACGCCTGCTTAATTGCTTGAAACTTTGCATTACTCTCTTTAATTTCTCGATCAGCATCAGATCCCGAAACAATTCCGCAGCCGGCAAAAGCTGTAATTTGGTTTCCATCGATAAGGCCGCATCGAAGAGCAATTCCTTGTTCGCCATCACCATTCGAATCAACCCAACCAATCGGACCGGCATAACGGCGGCGATTTAGCCCCTCGACCTCGGTGATAACTTCTTTGGCAATTTCAGTTGGAGTTCCGCAAACTGCAGCAGATGGATGCAGTTTCTCTAAAAGAGCGAATAAATCAATGATGTTATGTGATTCTAAAAGAGCGCCAGTTACATCGGTAGCTAAATGCATAACATTTGCTAAGTGCAGAACAAATGGTGATTCTGGAACGTTTGTTGAAGTACAAAATGGACTAAGCGCATCTGCCACCGACCGGACGGCATATTCGTGTTCTTCTAAATCTTTTGAGGATCTGGCAAGTGATGCGGCAAGCGCTAAATCTTTTTCATCATCACCAGTTTTGCTAATGGTGCCGGCCAAGATCCGAGAAACCACCATTGATTTACTTAGCCGCAACAAAAGTTCTGGTGTCGCCCCAACTAAGCCATTATTTGAATAAACCCAGGTAGCTGGGTATTCCATCGCTAAATTTTTTAAAACAAATCGCGGATCAATTTCAGAATTACTCTTGCCCAGGATTTCTCGAGCTAAAACAACTTTATCCAAGCGATCTTTCTGAATTTCTCCAATCGCCCGATTTACTTTCTCGCGCCAGGAGTCAGCGCTGAGATCTTGCCAAACAACTTCAGCCGGTTTAATTTCGCCAATTGTTGTTTGAAGTTTTGGTTGTGGCTTATCGCCAATCCAAGTAATCCAAGAATTATTTCCACGCTTTCCGACAATCACCTCTGGGATGATTAATTCAGAGATTTCATTTGGATCAAACGAGAAAGAGGTAAAAAGCAACGGACCAGTTCCTGGTAGATGAATCGGATTATTAATTTCCAATTTATCTAATTGCTCGTGCCACCATTTTCTAGCAAGTTGAAAACGATTCGGTCCGGAAACAGTTTGACGCGCGAAGCAGCCCCAGCCAACTAAACCTTCACCATTTCGCACCCAAGAAATCGGATTCTTATCTGGCAGTAAATCTAGTAACGGTTGGTGCTCACCTAATCGTGCCGTTGTTACCGGGATTAATTGCATCAATTAGCGTTGGACCGCCCGCCACAAAAGCGGCATTGTTGTGCCAGCAATTGCAATTTTCAAAAGCTCACCAATGATGAATGGGGAGAATCCGGCGTTAACAGTCCAAGCCCAATCTTTACCGGTGTAATTCTGCAACCAGAAAAGTCCGCTTGCGAAAATAATGATGTTGCCAATTAGCATTGCAAAAAGTGCGCTACCAATTTTTTGATCCCATCTACGCCCAGCAAGTTTTCCTAAGACAAAAGATGCAAGAAACATTCCAATTAAATAGCCACCAGTTGGACCCACCAATCGATCTATTCCGTGGCCGTAATTTGCAAAAACTGGTGCACCAGCAATTCCAGCTATTAGATAAAGTCCAAAAGTCGAAAGGGCCAACGAAGCACCATAGCTAGTTGCGAGCAAGAGCACGCCAAATGTTTGGCCAGTTACTGGAACTGGTGAACCAGGTACTGGTATCGAAATTTGCGCAAGTACCGAGAGAAATATTGCGCCACCGAAAATAAAAAGCGCATTGCTCATGGCAGTACTGCGTTGAACAAATGCAGTTCGAAGTATTGGTGTCGAAATCGACATATTGACTCCTTTGATTTGAAGCAAAGCCTACTCTGCGTGAGAATATGCCCATGTCGCGCGCCAATTTAAATAAGGATCCAGACGAAGTCGCTGCGATGTTTGATGGCGTAGCTAAGCGCTACGACCTAGTAAATGACCTACTAAGTCTTGGGCAGACAAAATCTTGGCGCCGCGCAACTACAAAAATTATCAACCCAAAACCAGGTATGGAAATTTTAGATTTGGCCGCAGGTACCGGTTCTTCATCTATTCCATTAGCCCAAGCTGGTGCCAATGTGATTCCGGCAGATTTTTCTGAAGGAATGTTGGCAGCTGGACGTAAACGTAATCCGCATCTTCCATTTACAAAAGCGGATGCACTTAATTTGCCATTTAAAGATAAACAATTTGACGTCGTCACAATTTCATTTGGTTTAAGAAATACAGTTGATTTTGATAAAGCACTTCGCGAAATGTTGCGCGTAACTAAACCTGGTGGTCGGATTGTGATATGCGAATTTTCACATCCAACGTTGGCGCCATTTCGCGCTATCTACCTTCGCTACTTAATGAAGTTGCTTCCAATGATCGCTCGAGTAACTTCTTCCAACCCGGCGGCCTATCAATATTTAGCTGAATCAATCATCGCCTGGCCAAATCAGAGCGCCCTAGCGGAGCGAATTACCAAAGCGGGTTGGCATTCGCCGACCTGGGCCAACCTAACTGGCGGAGTTGTTGCAGTTCACAGCGCTATCGCCCCGCTTTAATTTTCGAATAAATTGACCTCAGCCTAGGATTACCAACGTGGCTGCCACATCAAATCTATACGTACCGATCTTGGTCATAGGGGCTATCGGATTCGGCTTTGCGATTTTCTCAGTGGCAATTGCCGCAATAACTGGTCCAAAAAGATACAACCGCGCAAAGTTGGAAGCGTACGAATGCGGAATCGAACCATCACCACAAGCAGCTGAAGGCGGCCGTTTTCCAGTCAAGTATTTCTTAACTGCAATGCTATTTATTATTTTTGATATTGAAATTGTTTTCTTATATCCGTGGGCAGTTACTTTCGACAAACTAGGAATTTTTGGTTTAGTCGAAATGGGAATTTTCATCCTGACAGTATTTGTCGCGTACACCTATGTCTGGCGCCGCGGTGGATTGGAATGGGATTAAGTCGTGGGAATTGAAGAGAAATTACCTGCTGGATTTTTGCTGACTACAGTCGAGAAACTTGCAGATTACATGCGCAAGAACTCAGTTTGGCCAGCAACATTTGGTTTAGCTTGTTGCGCAATCGAAATGATGGCAATCGGTTCCGCTGCAAAATATGACATTTCGCGTTTCGGAATGGAGCGCTTCAGTGCCACGCCGCGTCAAGCGGATTTAATGATTGTGGCTGGTCGCGTTTCAAACAAAATGGCGCCAGTACTTCGACAAATTTACGATCAAATGGCCGCTCCGAAATGGGTTTTAGCAATGGGTGCCTGTGCATCTTCAGGCGGAATGTTTAATAACTACGCAATTGTTCAAGGTGTTGATCACGTAGTTCCGGTCGATATTTATTTGCCAGGCTGCCCACCACGTCCAGAAATGTTGATGGATGCGCTAATTAAATTGCAAGAACATATTGGCAAAGAGGCACTTGGCGTAAACCGCGAAAAGATTATTAAAGAAGTTGAAGCTGCCGCGCTCGCAGCGTTGCCGACCCATCAAATGAAAGGGTTGTTAGCGTGAGCGATCAGCACGGAATGTTTGGCGCTTCAGGAACCGGTGATACCTCAGGATATGGCGGTTTAGTTAGAACAGTTGTAAGTCCAGGATCATCGGAACGACCATATGGCAGTTATTTTGATGAAGTTGCCGATGATTTAGAGCGCGCTTATCCAGAATTTAATGATGCCATCGAAAAAGTAATTGTTGATCGCGGCGAACTAACTCTATTTGTAAAGCGCGAAAAATTATTTGATGTTGCAAAAATACTTCGCGATAAGTTGCTATTTGAGATGTGCATGGGTGTTAATGGCGTTCATTATCCAGAGGATATTGGTCGCGAACTGCATGCGGTTTATCCACTACTTTCGCTAACTAATAATCGCCGAATCAGATTAGAAGTTGCGGTCTCAGTTGATGATCCGCACATTCCATCACTGGTTGAAATTTGGGCAGGCAATAATTGGCACGAGCGTGAAACTTATGACATGTTCGGAATTATTTTCGATGGCCACCCAGCGTTAACTCGAATCTTGATGCCAGATGATTGGAATGGATTCCCACAACGTAAGGATTATCCACTCAGTGGAATTCCAGTTGAATATAAAGGTGCAACGACACCTCCTCCTTCAGATCGGAGGAGTTACCGATGACAACTTTTGATCCGTATGCACAACCACGGGAGACAACCGAAGGAACGGTTTATTCGGTAACTGGTGGTGATTGGGATTCAATCGCCGAAGAAATTGGCGCTAAAAAAGAAGAACGCATTGTCGTAAATATGGGTCCACAGCACCCATCAACGCACGGTGTACTTAGATTAATTCTTGAACTTGAAGGCGAAACAATTACCGAACTTCGTTGCGGAATTGGATATTTACACACCGGCATTGAAAAGAATTTGGAATTTCGCAATTGGACGCAAGGCACAACTTTCGTTACCCGCATGGATTATTTATCACCGTTATTTAATGAAACTGCTTACTGTCTTGCAGTTGAAAAATTACTTGGTATCGAAGCGCCAGAACGCGCTCAAGTAATTCGGGTAATGATGATGGAATTCAATCGAATCTCATCTCACATGGTTGCGCTCGGTACTGGCGCGCTAGAACTTGGCGCAATGTCACCGATGTTCTACGCCTTCCGCGAACGTGAAAAAGTTTTAAATGTTTTTGAAATGATTTCGGGCCTTCGCATGAATATGGCCTACATCCGGCCTGGGGGAGTTCAGCAAGATTTACCAGCCGGCACAATTCCACAATTGCGCGAATTAATTAAAGATTTGCGAAAGAATTTTAAAGATAACGCAACGCTATTAATTGGAAATTCAATTTGGATTAAACGCACCTCTGGAATTGGCTATTTAGATTTAGCTGGCTGCACCACTTTAGGAGTCACCGGCCCAGTGCTTCGCGCAACTGGTTTGCCATGGGATTTGCGAAAAGCACAACCATATTCTGGTTATGAAGATTACGAATTTGATGTCATCACTGCCGATA
The DNA here is from genome assembly GCA_041180925.1 of Actinomycetota bacterium. Classification (GTDB taxonomy): domain Bacteria; phylum Actinomycetota; class Actinomycetes; order Nanopelagicales; family Nanopelagicaceae; genus ZLKRG08. The sequence goes on along the minus strand of JBEGQQ010000031.1, from coordinate 7,102 downwards.
CCTGCGATGTCTACGGTCGCTTCCTAATTCGCATGAATGAATTAGAGCAATCACTTCGAATTATCGAACAATGTTTAAATAAATTAGACAAATTAAATGGCGCACCGGTAATGGTGGAAGATAAGAAAATTGCTTGGCCAGCACAACTTTCTGTTGGGGCCGATGGTCTTGGTAATTCACTCGAACACATTCGCCAAATTATGGGAACTTCAATGGAGAGTTTGATTCACCATTTCAAACTTGTAACCGAAGGTTTCCGCGTTCCAGCTGGACAGTCTTATGCAGCAGTTGAATCACCTCGAGGTGAATTAGGTTGCCATGCAGTTTCAGATGGTGGCACCAGACCATATCGAGTTCACTTCCGCGAACCATCATTTAATAATTTACAAGCCACTTCGGCAATGTGCGAAGGTTCAATGGTTGCAGACGTAGTTGGTGCGGTAGCTTCAATTGACCCAGTGATGGGTGGTGTTGATCGCTAATGTCATTTACGGATGAAGACTTAAAGGTTATGGATTCAATTATCTCCAGATATCCGCGTTCTCGTTCGGCGATTATGCCGTTGTTGCATTACGTTCAATACAAATCAGGTTATGTCACTAATGATGGTATTGAATTAATATCTCAGAAACTTGGCATTGAAGCGGCTGAAGTTTCGGCAGTTGCAACTTTCTACACGCAATATAAGCGCAAACCAGTTGGTGAATACCATATTGGCGTTTGCACAAACACGTTATGCGCAATCATGGGCGGGGATGCCATTTTTTCTGCACTTAAAGATCATCTCGGAATTGAAAATGATGGCGTAACTTCTGATGGAAAAGTTTCACTCGAACATATCGAATGTAATGCAGCATGTGATTATGCGCCGGTAGTTATGGCAAATTGGGAGTTTTACGATAATCAAACAGTTGAATCAGCAAAAGCTTTAGTTGATGGCGCCCGTAATGGAAATCCGCCAGCACCAACGCGTGGTCCAAATAAATTGCCAACTTGGAAAGAAAATTCTGCAGTGCTTGCGGGCTTAGATGACGGCCGGGCAACCGAAGGAATTCAAGCTGGCGAACCAACATTGTTAGGTTTAAAAATTGCGAAAGGACGGCAGTAATGCTTACGCCTGTTCTATCAGCACACTGGGATGAAAAAGATTCCTTCACCATCGAGGCTTATAAACGAAATGGTGGTTACACGGCAGCGCCAAAAGCTTTGGCTATGGATCCAGATGCAGTAATTCAATTAGTAAAAGATTCTGGACTTCGCGGCCGCGGCGGTGCCGGATTCCCAACTGGCATGAAATGGGGATTCATTCCGCAAAATGATGGCAAGGATCATTATTTAGTTGTTAACGCTGACGAATCAGAGCCTGGCACTTGTAAAGATATGCCGCTACTTCTCGCTAATCCACATGTATTAGTTGAAGGCGTAATCATCGCAGCTTATGCAATTCGGGCAAAGCATGCCTTTATTTATATTCGCGGCGAAGTTGCACACGTTGTGCGCCGTTTAAATAAAGCAATAGCTGATGCTTATGCCGCTGGTTACTTAGGAAAGAAAATTTTTGGAACTGATAATGATTTGGAATTGGTTTTACATATTGGTGCCGGGGCATACATTTGCGGTGAAGAAACTGCACTGCTTGATTCACTGGAAGGTTTTCGCGGTCAACCACGACTTCGGCCACCATTCCCAGCCATTGCTGGCTTATACGCGCGACCAACAGTAGTTAATAACGTGGAATCAATTGCTTCGGTTCCATCAATTGTGGCCAACGGCGCCGAATGGTTCCAAGCAATGGGAACTGAAAAAAGTAAAGGAATGACGCTTTATTCACTTTCAGGCCATGTCGAAAATCCTGGCCAGTTTGAAGCGCCACTTGGAATTACTTTGCGCCAATTACTTGATATGTCTGGCGGAATTCGCAAAGGTCACAAACTGAAATTCTGGACACCAGGTGGTTCTTCTACTCCGATTTTTACTGATGCACATTTAGATACCCCACTTGATTACGAAGGGGTTTCGGCTGCTGGTTCGATGCTTGGTACCAAAGCGCTACAAATATTTGATGAAACAACTTGCGTGGTTCGCGCCGTGCTTCGATGGACCGAGTTTTACAAACATGAATCATGTGGAAAGTGCACCCCATGCCGCGAGGGAACTTGGTGGTTGGTACAAGTCTTGCGCGATTTAGAAAATGGCGACGGCAAAGAAGAAGATTTAAATAAGTTGTTAGATATTTGCGACAACATCATGGGTCGATCATTTTGCGCATTAGGTGATGGTGCAACTAGCCCAATTAGCTCATCAATTAAATATTTCCGCGAAGAGTATTTAGACCATATCCGACAAGGCCGTTGTCCATTTGATCACGCCGCTTCAATTAAGGCAGGTGTGCGATGACAACTGAAGTTGTAGATCAAATCACGGTCGTAATTGATGGCTTTGAAGTAACGGTTCCAAAAGGAACACTCGTAATTCGCGCAGCTGAAAAATTGGGAATTCAAATTCCAAGATTTTGCGATCATCCATTATTAGATCCAGTTGGTGCCTGTCGCCAATGTTTAGTTGATATCGAAATTAACGGACGGGCATTTCCAAAACCACAAGCTTCCTGCACAATTCCGGTTGAACCAGGAATGATTGTTAAAACACAATTAACTTCACCAGTAGCCGAAAAAGCGCAACGCGGCGTAATGGAGTTATTGCTAAATAATCACCCACTTGATTGTCCAGTGTGCGACAAAGGTGGCGAATGCCCGTTGCAAAATCAAGCGATGACTAACGGTCAAGCCGAATCAAGATTTGAAGGAATGGTTAAGCGCACCTTTGAAAAACCAATTAACATCTCATCCCAAGTTTTATTAGATCGCGAACGCTGCATTTTGTGCGCTCGCTGTACTCGATTTGCTGATCAAATTGCGGGCGATCGATTTATTACCTTGAGCGATCGTGGCGCGCTGCAACAAGTTGCAATTTATGAAAAAGAACCATTCGAATCTTATTTTTCAGGAAACACAGTTCAAATTTGCCCAGTCGGTGCTTTAACTAGTGCAACATATCGTTTCCGCGCTAGACCATTTGATTTAGTTTCTACGCCAAGTGCTTGCGAACATTGCGCCTCAGGTTGCGATATGCGCACTGACGTTCGCCGCGGCAAAACGCTCCGTCGATTAGCGGGCGATGATGCTTCAGTAAACAATGAATGGAATTGCGATAAAGGTCGTTGGGCGTTTAAGTATCAGACCGCGACGGATCGAATTACTACTCCATTAATTCGAAATGCCGCTGGGCAACTTGTTGCCGCATCATGGCCGGAAGCGCTCGCAGCAGCTGCCGAAGGTTTGAAGGCAGGTCGGGCAGCAGTTTTAGTTGGTGGCCGAGCTACGGTTGAAGATGCATATGGTTACAGCAAATTTGCTCGGGTAACGCTCGGAACTAACGATATCGATTTCCGTTCTCGATTAATTAGTGATGAAGAACGAGATTTCTTAGCTGCGAACGTCGTTAACAACAATTCAAGTTATCTTGATATTGATAGCGCAGATCAGGTGGTTTTGGTCGGATTCGAACCCGAAGAAGAGTCGCCAATAGTTTTCTTGCGATTATTCAAACAAGTTCGAAAGCGTGGATTAAAAGTCACAGCGATTGCTTCCAAGAAATCAATCGGTAACGAAAAATTGAAATCTAATTTTGTATGTGTTGCTCCAGGTAGCGAAGCAGAAGCGCTTTCGTCAATTCAATTAACTGAAAAATCGTTGCTAATTGTTGGCGAACGTGCAGTAGAAACTGCTGGTTTACTAACGGCGGCTTCTGAATTAATTAAGCGAAGCAAAGCGAAATTAGCTTGGATTCCTCGTCGCGCCGGCGAACGCGGCGCTTTGGCTGCGGGCGCAATCGGTAATTTGTTACCAGGAGGCCGACCAGTTTCAGATCCTGCGGCGCGCGTAGATATCTCAACAGCTTGGGGAGTTCATGGCTTACCAGCAGAGCGCGGCTTAAATACAGATGAAATTTATGCAGCAGCAAAAACTGGCGAAATAAAATCTTTAGTTGTTGGTGGCGTGGATCCGTTTGATGGTTCCGAAGTAAAAGATGCTTTAGCTGCACTTGATAAAGCGTTTGTCGTTTCATTAGAAATGCGAACTAGTGCCGTTACGGATCGAGCAAACGTGGTGCTCCCAATTGCAACTGTTGCCGAAAAATCTGGAAGTTACTTGAATTGGGAAGGCAAAGCTCGTTCATTTGATGTGGCAATCGAAGATTCGTTATTGCGCAGCGATGTTCGAATTCTTTCGATGTTGGCAGATGAAATTGGTCGACCAATAGGTTTGCCAACTGTTGCCAGCGCTGCAAAAGAATTTGCGGCTATTGGAAATTGGGATGGTGCGCCAAGTGAATTCGCTGGCGTTGCTGCTAATCCAAAACAATCAATATCCAGCAATCAAGCGTTATTAACTTCCTGGCGCCGATTACTTGATGCCGGTTCAATGCAAGATGGCGAACCAAATTTGGCTGGCACAGCACGCAAGAGCGTTGCAGTTATTTCCGCAAAACGCGCAGCCGCATTAAATGTAGCCGATGGCGATTTGTTGAAGATTTCAAATGCAAACGGCGCCATTTTGTTACCAGCTTTAGTTGAAGAGATTCACGATGATGCAGTTTGGGCACCGCGCAATTCAGCGGGTTCTGAATTACTCCGCATACTTGCAACCGCAAGTAACTCAGTTGTAACGGTGGTGAAAGCATGACGAATGCTGAATTAATTGCTAATGATCCTGGTTGGTTAATTCTTGCGAAGGCCGGAATCATATTCGCCTTTGCACTAGTGACAGTACTTTTATTTATCTGGGCGGAGCGAAGAATTTTAGGTTTCATGCAAAACCGCCTAGGTCCAAACCGAGTCGGTCCATTTGGTTTATTGCAATCACTTGCTGATGGAATTAAATGTGCTCTGAAAGAAGACATCATTCCATCTGGCGCCGATAAAATTGTTTTCGTTTTGGCGCCGGCAATTTCTGCTGGCGCAGCATTTATGTCTTTTGCAGTAATGCCGGCAACCGGCGAAGTGACTCTTTTTGGTCAAAAGACCGTAATGCAACTTACTGATTTACCAGTCGGCGTACTTTATGTATTAGCAATTGCATCGGTTGGGGTATACGGAATTGTTTTAGCTGGTTGGTCATCTGGTTCAACGTACCCATTACTTGGTGGGCTCCGTTCAAGTGCCCAAGTTATTTCATATGAAGTTGCGATGGGACTTTCATTAGTTTCGGTATTTATTTACTCCGGATCAATGTCAACAGGTGAAATTGTTGCGGCACAGCATGGGAAATGGTGGTACGCAGTAGTGCTCTTCCCATCATTTATTATTTATGTGATTTCCATGTTCGGCGAAACAAATCGAGCGCCATTTGATTTAGCTGAAGCCGAAGGTGAATTAGTTGCTGGTTTCCACACCGAATATTCATCTCTTAAATTCGCGCTATTTTTCTTAGCTGAATATATAAACATTGTGGCAATTTCTGCGCTTTGCACCACGCTCTTCCTTGGTGGCTATCACGCATTCCCAGGTTTAGGCTTCACCGAAAGTTGGTTAGGTGGTTGGTTTACTGCGTTCTGGTTCCTCGCCAAGGTTTATGGACTTTGCTACTTCTTTATTTGGGTGCGCGGAACTTTGCCGCGAATTCGCTACGACCAATTTATGAAGTTTGGTTGGAAAGTTTTGATCCCATTTAATTTAGTTTGGATCATGGTGGTAGCAACACTTAGAGTCCTTTCGCAGAACTCTTCACGAACAGCAATGATAATTTTTGCCGGCGTAATTGTTGCGTTAGCGATGTTAGCTAGCTTCCTTTATGACAAATCCAAAGCAAAAGCTGCGATTGCCGAAGATGATTTCGTTGCGCCAGCACCAAATTTCCCAGTTCCTGCTTTACCAACACAACCAACTTCTAAGGTGGTGAATCGTGGCTAATCTCGAACCAAAGAAGAATGCGCTTGCAAATACCGAAGCAGTTCCAGTTGAAAATACTGGGCCGGCATCGCTGCTCCAACAAGCAAAAGGTTTTTGGGTAACTTTTAGTAAACAATTCCAAAAGAAACTTACTTATAACTATCCAGAAGAGAAGCCACCAGTAGAACCACGGTTCCATGGTCGCCATCAACTAAATCGCCACCCAGATGGTTTAGAGAAATGTATTGGTTGCGAACTTTGCGCTTGGGCTTGTCCGGCAGATGCAATTTATGTTGAAGGTGAAAGTAATACTGAAGCCGAACGATTCTCACCAGGTGAGCGTTATGGCAAGGTTTATCAGATCAATTATCTGCGTTGTATTTTCTGCGGACTCTGCGTAGAAGCATGTCCAACTCGCGCATTAACAATGACCAACGAATATGAACTTGCCGACGATTCTCGTACCAAGTTGATTTTTGAAAAAGAAGATTTGTTGGCACCGCTTCGGCAAGGAATGTTGCAACCGCCGCATCCAATGTATCCAGGAATGGATGAAACTAATTATTACCGTGGTGATGTAAAGCAAGCTCATTCATCACAGGAGAGTAAGTAATGAATTTACATTTATTGGTTGCGGGCCAAACTGGAACGCCAGAAGCAGTTTTGTTCTGGATTCTTGGTCCGCTATCAATAGTTGCTGCGCTTGCGATGTTATTAGTTAAGAAGGCAGTTCATTCCGCTTTATTGATGGCGTGGGTAATGATCACTTTGGCATTTTTCTATATCGCACAAGATGCACCGTTTTTAGGTATTGTTCAAATTGTTGTTTACACCGGTGCTGTGATGATGCTCTTCTTATTTATTTTGATGTTGGTCGGCGTTGATGCATCGGATTCTTTAGTCGAAACTATCAAAGGCCTTCGAGCAATTGCAGTAGTGGCTGCTGCAGGAATTGGTGGCTTATTAGTTTCACTTCTTGGCCGCGCCACACTTGGTCGCACAACTGTGGGATTAGAAGAAGCAAATACTGGTGGCAATGTTCAAGGAATCGCAGCGCTACTCTTTTCGCGTTATGTCTGGGCATTTGAAGTTATTTCAGCTCTCTTAATTACCGCCGCACTTGGCGCAATGGTTTTGGCGCATAACCAACGA
>JBEGQQ010000030.1:0-9762 GCA_041180925.1 Actinomycetota bacterium | reverse complement strand
AAACGCAAAGGTTGGAATAAATCGGATTACCAAAAATGGAGCGATAAATTACTGGAAGACCAAATTGGTTTTGTAACGCCATCGTCACATGATGGTGAGCCAATTCTGCGTTTCGCAATTGTTAATCCGTGGACAAATGTCGACGACATTGAAAAAATTCTTGCCACGCTGTAATCGCTAAAGCTGCTAAATCCCAAGAATTGTCAGTTGGTGATAATAGAATTTCAGCCATGTCATTGATTCAACCAGCAGGCGGTTCGGGCTTAAGCGATTTAGAAAATCGCGTACTCGAATTTGAACGTTCCTGGTGGCGCTATGCCGGTGCAAAAGAATCCGCAATCAAAGAACTATTTGATTTAACCCCAGCACGGTATTACCAATTATTAAACGATTTGATTGACAAAGATGCAGCGCTTGCGGCTGCGCCAATTTTGGTGAAACGCCTGCGCCGACTTCGCGAAGCTCGGACAGCGGCTCGAACCTACAATTAATCCCGCACGGATTTTGCTCGCGGGAATACCTTAAATAAACTTCGCGTTAGACCTTCCGGCAGCCAGGTTTAAGGCAGCCGAATTTAGACATTTATCTAGTAACGCAGGAGTTAAAGAGATGGCAAAGCAGATTGCCTTTAATGAAGAGGCGCGCCGCGGTTTAGAGCGCGGTATGAATGTTCTGGCAGATGCAGTGAAAGTAACCCTCGGCCCTCGCGGACGTAACGTCGTACTCGAAAAGAAGTGGGGCGCACCGACAATTACTAATGACGGTGTCTCCATTGCAAAAGAAATTGAATTAGAAGATCCATACGAAAAAGTTGGCGCGGAACTTGTTAAGGAAGTTGCCAAGAAGACCGATGATGTTGCCGGTGACGGCACCACTACCGCAACAGTATTGGCGCAAGCGCTAGTACGCGAAGGACTTCGCAACGTTGCCGCTGGTTCTAATCCGATGGGACTTAAGCGCGGAATTGAAAAGGCAGTAACTGCCGTAACCGAAGAGTTAGCAAAAATGGCAAAAAATGTTGAAACCAAAGAACAGATTGCTGCAACAGCTTCGATTTCGGCTGCTGATTCAACAATTGGAGAAATGATTGCCGAAGCCATGGACAAAGTCGGCAAAGAAGGCGTAATCACCGTTGAAGAGTCAAATACTTTCGGACTAGAACTAGAACTAACTGAAGGTATGCGTTTTGATAAAGGTTACATCTCGCCATACTTTGTGACTGATACCGATCGCATGGAAGCAATTTTGGAAGATGCATACGTGCTATTAGTTAATTCCAAAATTTCAAATATCAAAGATATGTTGCCTATTCTTGAAAAAGTAATGCAGACCGGTAAGCCACTTGCCATCATTGCCGAAGATGTTGAAGGCGAAGCGTTGGCTACTTTGGTGGTAAACAAGATTCGCGGAATTTTCCGAGCTGCTGCTGTTAAAGCGCCAGGATTTGGCGATCGCCGCAAAGCGATGTTGCAAGATATTGCGATTCTGACTGGCGCCACAGTAATTAGCGAAGAAGTTGGTCTGAAATTAGATCAAATCGGAATTGAATTACTTGGTCGCGCTCGCAAAGTTGTAATTGCAAAAGAAGAGACCACAATCGTTGAAGGTGGCGGCGATGAAGCCCAAATTAAAGGTCGCGTCGCACAAATCCGTGCTGAAATCGAAAAGAGCGATTCAGATTACGATCGTGAAAAACTTCAAGAGCGATTAGCAAAACTTGCTGGTGGTGTTGCAGTTATCAAAGCTGGCGCCGCAACTGAAGTTGAATTAAAAGAGCGCAAGCACCGCATCGAAGATGCAGTTCGTAACGCGAAAGCTGCCGTCGAAGAAGGAATCGTTGCCGGCGGCGGTGTGGCGCTACTTCAAGCAGGTAAAGCTGCCTTTGCAAAATTGAAATTAGAAGGCGATGAAGCAACTGGTGCAAAGATTGTTGAAGCGGCAATTGAAGCGCCAATTAAGCAGATTGCAATAAATGCTGGTTTAGAAGGTGGCGTAATCGTCGAGAAAGTTCGCCACTTAGATGCCGGTCACGGACTTAACGCAGCAACTGGTGAATATGTTGACATGATTAAAAGTGGCATCATCGATCCTGCGAAGGTAACTCGTTCGGCGCTGCAAAATGCGGCATCGATTGCGGCGCTCTTTTTAACCACCGAAGCCGTAATCGCTGACATTCCAGAGAAGAAAGCTGCTCCTGCGATGCCAGATGGCGGAGGAATGGACTTCTAGTTTTAACTAGTCGTTACATTTTTCATCAGAACATCATGACTTGGGATGCCAAAGATTTAGCGCACTCTGCTGCCTTGGAAGAGGCAGGCGATAAAGCGCGAGTTGGCAATTACTTAAGCGTTGAATTTGATGACGAAGATCGAATCGCCAACTATCTTTTCGAAGCAAACTTGCCCGGCTATCTTGGCTGGCGTTGGTCAGTTTCAATTGCAAAGATAGATGGCGATTCGTCACCAACTGTTTGCGATGTGGTTTTAATTCCAGGACCAGATGCACTTCTAGCGCCAAAGTGGATTCCATACGCTGATCGATTACAACCTGGTGATGTTGGGGTTGGCGATATTGTTCCGAGCAATCCAGATGACACTCGATTAGTTCCAGGATTTGCTGCGTTGCCACAAGATGAAGAGTTAGATCCGGCCCAACTTTGGGAACTTGGCCTTGGCAGATTAAGAGTTTTATCAATTGAAGGACGCGATCAAGCGGCAAAGCGTTGGCACGATGGCGATCGCGGACCAAATTCTGAAATTGCGCGGATTGCACCTAAGCCATGTGGCTCATGTGGATTCTTTTTGCCAATCGCTGGATCAATGCGAAGTGCATTTGGTGTTTGCGCTAACGCAATTTCGCCAGAAGATGCGCGCGTAGTTTCAGTTGATCACGGCTGCGGCGCACACTCCGAAGCCACCGTTTAGCCAGTCATTTACGCTCAAATATTTGGTTCTCACCAATCGCCTTCCCGCGATAAAATTACCCCCTGACCTTTTAATCAGAACGATAAGTAAGTCCGTTCGAATTAAAGGGCGAGTGCGAAACTAAACGAGTAAATATCTAAAGGAGCCCGCTATGCCTACTGGCCGCGTTAAATGGTTTAGCTTAGAAAAAGGCTTTGGCTTCATCGATTCCGATGAAGGACAAGATGTTTATTTATCTGCCAACGCACTTCCTGAAGGCGTAACCACAGTTAAGCCTGGAACAAAACTTGAATTTTCTGTTGCGGAATCACGTCGTGGTCCGCAAGCGTTGCAAGTGCGAGTAATCGATGCACCGCCATCTTTAGCAAGCAATTCTCGGGGCGACTTTGATGACTTGGCCGCAATTATCGAAGATTCAATCAAAATTTTAGATCGCTTAGGTAATTCGTTTCGTCATGGCCGCACGCCATCAGCAAATGAAATCGAACGTACCGTAAAAGTTTTGCGCGGAATTGCAGCGCAAATCGAACAAGCCGGAAATTAATTAGTTTTTAAAGTTCGCCGCGATTATTGCGGCGGATGGAGTATCGAAGGCCGATAAGTCCGAGCGCGATTCCAACTACGCATACCAAAATTAGTTTTAACGCTGCACCGATAATAATGAATGTAAGTGCAGCCAAAGTCCAAGTGAAAATGCCAAAGATTAAGAAGGCAATGACTTTTCCTAATTCAGAATTGAAATTTCGAAATTGCATATTTGGTCCGTCGCTACTTTAAATTCTCGACAACATAGTCAATGCAAGCCGTTAGGGCTTGAACATCAGCCGGATCAATTGCCGGAAACATTCCGATTCGAAGTTGATTCTTTCCGAGCTTGCGATATGGCTCGGTATCAACAATTCCATTTGCGCGAAGTGTTGCCGCAACAACCGTGGCATCAATTGCGTCATCAAAATTAATCGTGCCAACTACGTTGGAACGCATTGCTGGATTGGTCACAAACGGACTGGTGTAGCTAGTTTTTTCCGCCCAGCTATAAAGATGGTTCGCACTTTGTGCCGTGCGATCAGTTACAAATTTCATGCCACCGTTTTTATTCATCCACTCAATTTGATCAGCTAATAAAATTAAGGTGGTCACTGCTGGAGTGTTATAAGTTTGATCTAATTTCGAATTTTCGATTGCAATTGTTAGATCAAAAAATGCTGGTACCCAACGACCAGAAGCTTTAATTTTGGCAGCGCGTTCTAGCGCAGCTGGACTCATTAATGAAAGCCAGAGCCCACCTTCGGCAGCAAAAGATTTTTGGGGCGCAAAGTAATAAGCATCAAACTCTTTAGCATCAACAAATAAACCGCCGGCAGCGCTAGTTGCATCAACTAAAACCAAAGCGCCTTCGGTTCCAATTGGTCGCTTGATCGGCATGGCAACGCCAGTGCTGGTTTCATTATGAGTCAGGGCATAAGCATCCACACCAGCTTCAGCCACTGCTTCTGGATGTGAACCTGGTTCAGCTTTGATCACAGTTGGCTCATCTAAAAACGGCGCTTCTTTCGCGGCCGCTGCAAATTTAGAAGAAAATTCTCCGAAATTTAAATGTTGTGATTTCTTCTCAATTAATCCGAAAGTGGCAATATCCCAAAATGCAGTAGAGCCACCGTTGCCTAATACAACTTCATAACCTTCGGGCAAATTAAATAGCGAAGTTAAACCTTCGCGAACGCGATGCACGACGTTCTTTACCGGCTTTTGGCGATGTGAAGTTCCGATTACCTTTGAATTATCAAGGAGCGCTTGTAATTGTTCTGGGCGAACCTTTGATGGACCACAACCAAAGCGACCATCTTTTGGTTTTAAATTATCCGGAATTTTGATTTCGCTCATTGGCTAAGCCTAAGGCCTACGGGTAGTAGCGGTTAATCTCCCACTTGCTTGATTCAGTTGTGACGCTTCGCTCATATCGAACGCGATCATGCAATCTTGATCTGCGTCCCTGCCAAAATTCAATTGAATATGGAGTAACCAAATATCCGCCCCAATTTGGTGGCGTTGGAACTTCGCTACCTTCGGGCCATTTTTCAGCGGCGCCATTAAAACGCGAAGTTAATTCTTCGCGGGAATTTAGCGGAGCAGATTGCTGACTTGCCCAAGCGCCAATCTGGCTCGACCAAGGCCGGGTGGAAAAATATTTTTCCGATTCTTCACGCGAAACTTTTTCGGCTGTGCCCAAAATAATTACTTGTCGCTCCATTGGGTACCACGGAAATAAAAGTGAAACTTGCGGATTAATTTCGATGGCATGAGCTTTTCTCGAATTGTAATTTGTAAAAAATGAGAATCCGGTTTCGGAGACATCTTTTAGTAAAACCGAACGTGAGGTTATTTCTTCACCGCTGGTTGATAACACCATCGCATTTGCTTCGACAATCGCTGGATATTCCGCAGCCTCTTTTAACCAGATTTTGAAGGCGGTGATTGGGTTCGATGGCAGATTCATTTCGCGCTCGCTATATGAACGGCGCATATTTTGAATCTCTTCGCGATCCATCTAGCCAGCCTCGCAATCCTAAATTCCTTAAATAGTGAAGTTCGTGTATCAAGGGTCACTCTATTAGAGCCGAATTCGAGGGCATACGCGTCTATTTTTGGCGGCAACCGATTTTCTATCCACGCCCACTTAGGGGCAGAATGCGCTCATTGAGGGATTTACTTCTCGCTCGCCCTAAGGAGGATCGCGAATGGCCGACGATTTCAAACCTGGTCTCGAAGGTGTCATCGCTTTTGAGTCTGAAATTGCTGAACCAGATAAAGAAGGTAGCGCGCTGCGATATCGCGGCGTGGATATTGAAGATTTAGTTGGTCGAGTTTCATTCGGAAACGTTTGGGGCTTATTAGTCGATAATGAATTTAATCCAGGTTTACCACCAGCAGAACGATTCCCAATTCCAGTTCACTCTGGTGATGTACGGGTAGATATTCAATCTGCAATTGCAATGTTGGCGCCAGCTTGGGGTTTAAAACCACTTTTAGATATTTCAGATGACGAAGCTCGCGATAATTTAGCTCGCGTTTCCGTTATGGTGCTTTCATATTTAGCGCAATCAGCTCGTGGCACAGCGCCAGCTATTCCAGAGAGTGAAATTGATAAAGCGCACACCGTAATTGAACGAATGATGATTCGTTGGCGCGGCAATCCTGATCCAAAGCATGTTCGCGCAATTGATGCTTACTTTGTTTCAGCTGCCGAACACGGAATGAATGCTTCGACATTTACTTCGCGCGTAATTGCTTCAACTGGCGCCGATGTTGCGGCATCGATTTCTGGTGCAGTTGGTGCGATGTCTGGACCACTTCATGGTGGCGCCCCATCACGTGTGTTGCACATGATTGAAGAAGTTGAAAAACGTGGCGATGCACTTTCATATGTAAAAGAATTATTAGATAAGAATGAACGTTTGATGGGCTTTGGCCACCGCGTCTATCGCGCCGAAGATCCACGTGCTCGCACACTTCGCCGCACTGCAAAAGAACTTGGGGCTCCGCGTTATGAAGTTGCGCTGGCACTTGAAAAAGCTGCACTTGCCGAATTGCACGCGCGTCGACCAGATCGAGTTTTGGAAACGAACGTCGAATTCTGGGCTGCGATTGTTCTCGATTTTGCGCAAGTTCCATCTCATTTATTTACTTCGATGTTTACTGCTGCTCGTACTGCTGGTTGGTCAGCTCATATTCTCGAGCAGAAGAAAACTGGACGTTTAATTCGACCATCTGCTCGTTACATTGGACCTGGTCCGCGCAAACCTGAAGAGGTTCACGGTTGGGATTCATCTGTGCATCAGTTACATAACTAGGCCGAGCAAGCGTTACTGGCAAAAACATGTCGCGCGCAATCTTCTGGTTTCGTCGCGATTTAAGACTTACTGATAATCCAGCGCTTTTGGCTGCCATTGCCGAGAGCGATGAAATCGTGCCAGTTTTTATTTTAGACGAAAAATTAATTAACGAAACTGGCAATAAACGGTTGGCATATTTAGGGCGCTCGCTTCGCGCCCTAGATGAATCACTTGATAACAAATTACATGTGATGGTTGGCGATCAAGTAAAAGTTTTAAAGGAGTTGATTGAAAGATATGGTGCAGATTCGGTGCATATTTCAACTGAATACGAACCATATGGCGCAGCACGAGATATCCGAGTCGAAGAAGCCGGAATTAAATTAGTTAGAACTGGAAGCCCATATGCGGTTGCACCTGGCCGAGTGCGCAAACCTGATGAAACTAATTACCGGGTGTACACGCCATTTTATAAAGCGTGGGTGGCGCATGGTTGGCGAGCACCTGTTGCAGCGCCAAAGAAAATTAACGCGGTTACTCCAACTGATTTGGATCGAAATTTTCCAGATTGGCCGATGCCAGATGATGTGGAATTAGCGCAAGCTGGGGAAGCGGCAGCGTTAAAACGATGGGCCGAATATAAAAAGAATTTAAAACATGGTTTAAATAACTATGACGAAAATAGAAATTTTGCGGCAATTGATGGCACCAGTCGGTTAAGCGCTCATTTAAAGTTTGGTGAAATTCATCCGCGGACATTGCTGGCAGATTTAAATCAAACTTCTGCGCACGAAGTTTTTCGAAAAGAGATTGCTTGGCGTGAGTTTTATGCTGATGTTTTATTTTACAATCCGCATACCGAATCGGAATATTACGATCCAAAATTTAAAGCAATGCGTTACAACAAACGAGATAAAGCTTTTGATTTGTGGGCGGAAGGGAAAACTGGTTACCCGTTTGTCGATGCGGCGATGCGCCAAATCCTTCGTGAAGGTTGGATGCATAACCGCACTCGAATGGTTGTAGCTTCATTTTTAGTAAAAGATTTACATATTGAATGGCAACATGGCGCAAATTTCTTCATGCAACATTTAATTGATTTTGATGTGGCAAGTAATTCACATGGTTGGCAATGGACTGCAGGATGTGGCACTGATGCTTCGCCGTATTACCGAGTATTTAATCCAATTGAACAAGGAAAACGTTTTGATCCAAATGGCGATTACATTCGAAAATATGTTCCTGAATTAGCGCATTTATCGGCTGATGAAATTCATGAACCGTGGCTTTATTTAAATGGTTATGCAAATGGTTATTGCGAGCGAATTGTTGATCACGCAACCGAGCGACTTGAGTCTTTGGCGCGGTTGGAAGAAATAAAAGCCACGAAACCGCTTAAGCCGGATGGGAAATAGTTGCTGAAATAGAAATTGAAATAGTCGAATGTAAAGAAGCTTTTCCCATTCGACGTTTTCAATTTCTATGAAAGCAAAAACCCCGCGCCAAATTGGCACGGGGTTTTAATTTAAAATCTAATTACTGAGCTTTGCCTAGAATGCGGTTTAACTTGGTTCCGCAAACTGAGCAGATTCCCTGTGCCATACGGCGACCAGAGTCAGAAACCTTTACAGTTCCTTCGAAGTCACGCTTCTCTTTGCATTTCACGCAGTAAGCGTCACCCTTGTATGTCTCAGCCATCTGTATTCCTCTCGTGCGTAAGACGAACCATTTGGCCCGCCTTGCTTACGCTTAAATCTACCCCCGCCCACGCTTAATCACGCTCATTTACGCACAATCTAGGCGCGATTTGGCCCCTTTCTGGCCTTTTAATGACCAATTTGGCCAGCTGCAGGATTTAAATCGCCAAATCCCCTGATAAATGGCTTGGCCCCGCTGCGGTACCAGCTTCAAAGCCAGCCAGAAATGCCTCCGCTTCTAAATGGCGCGGATAGCGGCGTAGCACCGAATTGAAATCCGCATCATGACTTGGATTATCTAAATGAATTGATTCATGAAAGAGGACATATTCCAAAACATAATCCGGCGCAGTAGACAATTTTGTCGAAATTCGGATAGTTCGGTCGATATTGGTACAAGAGCCCCAACGTTCATTCATCGCTCGCCATGAAACTTTGGCGGCGCGCGTCGTAATTTCCGGGGCATATGTTGCAAGCAGCTGATCTGACTTAATAGAAAGCTCGGATTCGGTAGCTAAAACTTCCTGCGCCTTAACTCGGGCGATCATCTCTGGAACGATCTCGCGCTCTTCAGCCTTGGTTAATCGAGCCGGAATCGAAATTATGATTTTTCCACCTTGCCGATATGCCGAAATGTTTCGGCGGCGTTTTTTCGATCGAATTACAACGATGTCGTCGCCTTCAATTCCAGGCAGCGTCGGATTCTCGTCGCTAATTATTTCGCCCAAGTCGACTACTTTGGTGAAATTTGCGCCAGTTCCCTCAACCACAACTTCAATGTTAACGAAAAAAAATGAAAAATCTTTCAAATTTGCGTGGTTTCAATTTGATTACCCGTAATTATTGCCATAGTTTCCGCCCTAGCGAAGTCCTCGGATAACAGTTTTGATATCTGCAAGGGGAAGGCAGATACTGAAATTAGCGCCCGGGGATTTCGCCTTTTAACAACCAATTTATACTCTCATCATATTTTCGTCATATTCTCGGAAAAGTAATTTTTATACCCAATCCGCCAAGAGAAGATTTTTCAAAAAATAATTTTCCACCATTTTCATTAACAATTGCATAAATAATATTTAACCCGAGCCCTGATCCTCCAGCAGTCTTAGAACGGGAGCTATCGAATCTATTCAATGCTTGATCTTGATCTTTGTAAAATTTTGGGTGTAAACCAGGTCCCGAATCTTCTATATGAATCAGAACATTTTTTTCATCATTTGTAATCAAACATTTAACTTCAGATATTTCAGGGGTATGGCGAACAATATTGCTCAAGATATTCTGGAATAAACGATCGATATGATCTGA
>JBEGQQ010000029.1:0-5600 GCA_041180925.1 Actinomycetota bacterium | reverse complement strand
TTGATTCATATTTAACTCTGTCGCGCCAGAAATTAGATGATTTGCAATCTGCTGGCGATACCGAAGATCGCTCTAAGCGCGATCCACGCGATTTTGCACTTTGGAAAGCGGCAAAACCAGGGGAACCGTCATGGCCAACGCCATGGGGCGATGGTCGCCCAGGTTGGCATTTGGAGTGCAGTGCAATGGCGCGGGCATATTTAGGTGATGAGTTTGATTTACATGGTGGTGGATTAGATTTAATTTTCCCGCATCACGAAAATGAAATTGCCCAATCCGAAGCAGCTGGCTACAAATTTGCCCGCAATTGGATGCATAACGCCTGGGTAACGCAATCAGGTGAAAAAATGTCAAAATCTCTTGGCAACACTTTGCAAGTAACAGAATTATTAAAGCAAGTGCGGGGCATTGAATTGCGTTGGTATTTAGGTTCGGCGCACTATCGATCAATGTTGGAGTTTTCTACCGAAGCGCTACAAGAATCGGCAACTGCGTTTCAACGGATTGAAAACTTTTTAAATCGCGCCAAAGAGTTAGTTGGCGAATTTAGTGGTCAAGTAACTAAAGATATGGCCGCCGCTTTTGATGATGATTTGGCGGTGCCACAAGTTTTGGCGCTGATTTCAGAATCACTTCGCGAAGGAAATAGCGCAATTACCAGTGGCGATAAAGCGAAAATCAAAGCTAGCGCAGCCGCAATTCGGGGCGCGCTAGAAATTTTAGGTTGCGACCCATTCGATTCTAATTTTGCTTCTACTTTTGCTTCTGGCGGTTCGGATTTAACTGGGGCACTTGATGGAGTAATTAAATTAGTGCTGCAACAACGCGATGCCGCAAGAGCTCGGAAAGATTTTGCAGCAGCTGATCAAATTCGCGATGGCTTGGCTTCGATTGGAATCGTCATCGAAGATACGGCGCAAGGTGCGCGATGGAGTTTGAAATAAATGGCTGGTAATTCTTCGCGCCGCGGTGCAATTCGCAAAAATAAAAAGGGACCATCGGCAGGTAGCGGTGGCCAAAAACCAAAGCGATTAGGCAGTCGCGGGCCAACGCCAAAAGCGGAAGATCGGCCGTATCACGCCGCGGCAAAGCGCAAAGCAAGTAATAATTCGCGACGACCACGGCCAGAGAAAAAATTTAGCGGAAGTAAATTAAATATTTCTGGCGAATTGGTTGCTGGTCGCAACGCCACCCTCGAAGCGCTTCGGGCAAATGTTCCGGCGCAAGAATTAATCGTGGCGCGTTCAATTGATATCGATGATCGAATTACCGAATCTCTGCAAATTTCCTTAAAGCGCGGATTAAATATTCGCGAAGTGCATCGCGCCGAATTAGAGGGAATTTCGCCAAATAGCCAAGGAATTGCGCTATCCATCAAGCCTTATCAATATTCATCGCTAATTGAAATTTTGCAGCGCGCCCAAAAGCCGGGACTGATTGTGGCGTTAGATGGCGTGACTGATCCAAGAAATCTAGGTGCGATTGTTCGTTCCGCGGCAGCATTCGGAGTCGATGGCGTGGTAATTACCGAACGCCGCGCAGCGGCGATGACAGCTTCGGCCTGGAAAGCATCAGCAGGTGCCGCAGCGCGAATGCCAATTGCACAAGTAACTAATTTAAATCGCACCATCGAAGAGGTTCAAGAAAAAGGTTATTTCGTTGTGGGGCTAGATGGCGATGGCAAAGAATTAGTTGGCAATATGAAAGTTTCTACCGAACCAATCATGATTATTGTCGGCAGTGAAGGCAAAGGTTTATCTAGGCTAGTTTCAGAAAAGTGCGATCTCGTTGTGAAAATTCCAATGCGGGAAGCAACTGAAAGCTTAAATGCTTCAGTTGCAACATCAATCGCACTTTATGCGGTTGATGAGGCGCGACGTGCTGCAACGAATTGATCGATTAATAGTTGTTGGCGATTCAATTTCGGAAGGAATTGCCGACGAGAAAATTGATGGGCAATACCGCGGCTGGGCCGATCGTGTTGCGGATGTAATTGCCAGTCAAAATCCAGAATTTAAATACGCTAACTTGGCAGTTCGGGGCAAATTATTGCCACAAGTTGTGGAACATCAGGTGCCGGTTGCGCTTAATCTAATTGGACCAAATTCCGTTCTAAGTTTTCATGCCGGCGCAAATGATGTGATCCGTCCAAATTATCGTCCCGAAATTACCTTGCCAGCTTATGCAAAAGCCGTTCGAGATTTAGCAAATGCGGGTGCGCAGTTAATGTTGTTCACGGTTTTGGAAGAAACCAACCGCCAAGGCCGGATCCAAACAATTTGGCGCGAGCGATTTTCTGTTTTTAATCAACAGGTGCGTGAAATCGGTAAAGAAGTTGGCGCAGTTGTGATTGATGGAAATTACAACGAAGCTTTTAAAGATGTTAGGTATTTAGATCGCGACCGATTACATTTAAATGCAAAGGGTCACTGGTTATTGGCACAAGGCGTATTAGAACAATTGAATTTGCCATTTGATCCAAGTTATAAAGATCCATTGCCACCAATGAAACCAAAACCAAAAGTTGTGCAGGGAATTGCGTTTACTGCATGGACAATTACATTTGCAATTCCATGGATTATTCGCCGTGCGCGCGGAAAATCATCTGGTGATGGTCGTAGCGCGAAATATCCGGAGTTAATTAGCTGGCCGAAGCGCTAGTATTAGCCGCTGTTTTATTAAGTAACGCCTCCCTAGCTCAGTGGTAGAGCATCCGCCTTGTAAGCGGAAGGTCGTCAGTTCAATCCTGACGGGGGGCTCCAGATTCAAATTAAAATTTATTGGACTAAACTCTATAAATGAAAAGACCAAATGTAGTTATCTTGGGCGCAGGTTTTGCCGGTTTAACTGCAGCGAGATCGGTTGGCAAATTTGCTGACGTAACTTTGGTTGATCGCCATAATTTCCAAACATTTCTACCATTGTTATATCAAGTTTCAACTGCCGGTTTAGCGGCTGACCACGTCGCATATCCAATCCGTGGGGCGCTAAGAAAAACTGGTGTCAAATTTAAGATGGGCTCGCCAATTTCGATTGATCATAAAAATAAAATTGTAAAACTAGATTCAAGCGAAACGATTTCATTTGATTATTTGATTATTGCAGTTGGATCAGCCACGAACGATTTTGGAATTCGCGGAGTATCTGAACATGCGCTTGGTATGAAAAGCGTTAATGAAGCCATTGAAATTCGCGCAAAAATCATGCGCCGATTTGAAGATCTATGCAGATTAGAAGACCAGACCCGACTTTCAATTGCAGTTATTGGTGGCGGTCCTACGGGGGTTGAAATGGCCGGTGCGATTGCAGAATTAAAACGTGGCCCGTTGATGTCCGATAACGAGCAAGCGGCAAAACGGATGGATATTTCCTTGATAGAAGCCGGGCCACGATTACTACCGTCATTTTCAGAAAAATTATCAGCTCGAACCAAAAAAGATTTAGAAAAACTTGGCGTATCCGTACTTACCAATGCCAGCGTTAAGTCGGTGAAACCAAATTCAATTGAATTTATGAAACAAAAATCGATTCCAGCCGAAATTACAATTTGGGCCGCAGGGGTTACCGGCGAACCAATCATCAAAAAACTTTCAGTGCCAATTAAATCTGGGCGAATTGAAGTGGAAAATACTTTGCAGGTTAATGGACACCCAAACATTTTTGCAATTGGCGATGTCGCCGGAGCAGTTGGTGCCAATGACCGGCTATTGCCAATGGTGGCACCGGTGGCAATGCAACAAGGTAAATTTGTTGCAAAGCAAATTGCAAGATTTCTAAATCGTGAAAACCTGAGTGAATTTAAATATAAAGACAAAGGTTCAATGGCAACGATTGGACGCCATAAAGCCATCGTGGAAATTGGGAATTTCAGAATGGCTGGGCTATTGGCTTGGTATAGCTGGTTATGGCTTCACCTGTTTTATCTGTTGGGTGGCCGAAATAAAGTCGGAACCATGGTTGATTGGATTTGGAATTACTTAACATTTGATCGCGGCAATCGCCACATTATTGATATTTCGTAAAAATTTATAACTACAAAAGCAAAGTTTTTTGATTTTTGGCTGCCCAACTTTGGCCAATAATTGCCACCGCTACTAGTAACAAACCAATGCCAGCCGCAATTGAAAAATCTTCGTTTAACACAAACACGCCAAGTAGCGTTGCAGTTAACGGATCAGCCAAGGAAAGTGTGGCAATTGGACCAGGCGATAAGTACTTCATGCTGGAAATTTGAAGCCAATTTGGCGCTGCCATCGTCACAATTCCCATAAATAGCGCAATAGCAATTCCGTGAATTGAAAAGAGCCAACCTAAACTTTCGGAAAGTCCATTTTTCATAACAGGCGAAATAATTGTTGGGGCCAGTAACAGCGCGCCAAGAATGTAAGCGATTGTCGGCAATTCGTAAGGATGGCCACCTTTATTCAAGCCAATTTTTATCGCATTCATATAGCAAGCAACTGAAGCCGCTGCGCCAAGGGATAAGAAAATTCCAATTGGATCTTTGATATTTATTTCGCCCCAAGAACGAATAATTAAACCGGAGATTCCGATTCCGGTGAAAATTACCCAAGAAGATTTGATTGGTTCGTGTAGCAAGAATTTGCCAACGATTCCGGCAAAAACGGGAATTGATCCGACGGTAATCAAGGTACTCAATGCAACCCCGTTACGCGCTGTGGCGCCAAAAAAACATGGCTGGAATGCGGCTGATCCAATTCCCATGAACCAAACAACTGGACGATTAATTAGCGAAAAAGTGTGCTTCCAACTGCCATTAAATTTTGGAATCAGCACGAAAAATGCGAGGGCGCCAAATACCAATCGAAAAAAGCCGAGCATTGCCGAAGTGGCGCCATCTGGCGCGAAAGTTACCGCCGTGCCAGCAGTACCAAAGAGAATTCCAGAGAATAAAACTTTGGTAGCAGCAGAGTTATAACCTTTTTCGTGCTGGTTGGACATTAGATGATCATAACCAAGAAATTAAATTTGACTGTCGTTATTTTGATACGGAATCGGTAAAAAATCGAGAACATCATTTTGATGAAATGAATTACGTTCTCGATTTTGATTAAAGAAATGCACCCCGCCGTAGCCACGCACAATCCACCTATCGCCATCCCAAAGCAGCGCAGTTTTTTCATCAATTCCAATTACATTCTCGTGAGTAAATCGCGGAAACTGACGCAAAAAGGCAGATGGAATAGCGCTAAAGAAGCGATCAAAATGTGGCAAAACCTGGTAATTAGAAATTAAATGAAAACCCTCGCTCTTTTTAGAATTGCTACGCCATGGCATTCCCACATGTGAACACATTGCCATCGCACCTGCGCTACAACCACCAAGCGAAGTACCGCTTTGATGCTCACTGATAATTGCGGCAAGTAAATCAGTATTAATAAGTGAAGTTGCTAGATGAAGTGGATCACCACCAGAAAAATAAATGAGTGAAGCACCTTTGATTTGGGAAATCCATTTAGGATCAAGCGCATCAGTTCGATTAAAGACTGGTATGAATACCGATTCAATGCCTAACCTTTCGGCTTGAACGGCACCTAAATTTTTCCAGTATTCAATTCGGTCAATGTGTTCTTCGCCGG
>JBEGQQ010000028.1:0-31817 GCA_041180925.1 Actinomycetota bacterium | reverse complement strand
TCGGCACCAACTTTTTTAACAGCGCGTTGTAAATCCCTTAAATTTTTTGCATCAATCGGATTTGCTTCATGATTTGGAAAGGTACCATCCAATTCATAATAGAGTTCAGTAACTTCAGCGTTTAATCGCTTAAATACTGCGGGCGCCGTGTAGCCAGCCATTCCATTTCCAGCATCAATGACAATTTTCAATTTCTTAATCTTTGATAAATCGACGAGTTTCAAAAGGTATTCAACATAATCATCAAGCAGATTTTGTTCGCGTTCTTTTCCCGGCGATCGCATCGCAATTGGAACTCCAGTCCGAACCAATTGTTCAATTGCTAGCAACCCGGATTCTTTCCCAATTGGTCGGGCACCACTCAAACACAATTTAATGCCGTTGTATTCAGCTGGATTGTGACTTGCTGTAAACATGGCACCAGGCAGATTCAATTTTCCGGCGGCAAAATACAACAGATCTGTAGATGCCAATCCGATTCGGATGACATCAAAACCTTCAGATGTGACTCCGTCGGCAAACGCAGAAGCTAACTCCGGAGATGATGGACGCATATCTTCACCAATAACAACTGTGGCGGGTTCGCGTTCTTGCTCCAAGAATTTGGCAAAGGCGGCACCCACGGCAAATGTGAAATCTTTAGTTAATTCCGAACCGACTAGACCTCGGATGTCATAAGCTTTAAAAATATCCGGAATCATTTTTGCCTTTGTCTATTTGAAAGGCACTGATCGCAGGTGACCGCGTCTTCCAATCTCTGATTGAATCGTATTGTTTTCCGAATTACTAATAAAATTATTTGAGACTTCGCGAACTGCATCTGCAATGGCCATTAGATCTTCAACTGATGGACCGGGTTCAGTTCCGGTAGGTTCACGGCGGATAACTTCCCAACCGTTTGGAACAGTTAATTTAGAACCGTGTATTTCACAAAGATCATACGCGTGTGGTTCGGAATATGTTGCTAACGGCCCAACTACGGCAACCGAATCTGCATAGATATATGTGAGAGTCAAAGTTGCTTTGCGGTTACAGCTAGAGCGCGAGCAATGGCGCCCCAAAGTCTTCTTTGAACTCATGCCTAAAGATTAGTCTGCGCTAAGAGATTTTTATGGATTTAAAACGCCGATGTTTGCCGCAGGAACTGAGCTCTTTGTTAGCGTCGAACCAGGAATTAATGGAATCACACCACTTCCACCCTGACCGGAAACTATCAAAGCACCAAAATTTCCACCGCTAGCGCCACGAATTTCCAATAACTTTGCATCGGCCGGTAAGTTCCAAGTAGCAATATCACTGCCGGTAATTTTTCTTTTTATAACTTTTTGTTTTGAAGTTGTCACTTCCAAATAAACATTTATTTTTTCACCAGCAATCACTAATTTGCCCGAAATCCCAGAGACCGCCCACTGCCCCTTTTTTAATTCAGTTGTGGCACTACTCCAAACAAAATCACGCCGGCCTTTGATTGTCGCAACGTTATAAACCGAAGCCACGATTGGCTTGCTCGAAGTAATTCTTAGACCAAATTGTTTACTTGGTTGCGTAATGGGAATATCAAAATTTGAAGCTCGTCCAGCTGGAACTTTAACTTCACCTAAACCGACCGGAACAAAATTGCCATCTTTTGAAATCAATCTTGCTGAAATTGTTGCATCACTGGAGCTTGGATTTCCCACGCGCAAAATTGCCGGCAATTTTGTATTTGAATCAACCGGAATTGCTGGAATCACCAATTCAGTTGCGAGATCAACTTGACCGTTAACGACGTCGCCTCCAAAGGTGCTTAATCCTTTGCCTCGCTCGTCAATCAAAAATGCTGATACTCGGCCAGTAAGTAGTGAAATTCTAAATGAAGTTGCAGTTGCACCTGGCGTCAAACTAACCAAACTAATTTCAGAAATAGAATTTGATTTAACATTTAAAGTCTTCTTAATCAGGCCTTGGTTATCACTTAACGCATCAATTTCAACGGTAGCTGGACTTAGACCACTATTAACTAGAATTATTCGACCTCGCCCAGAAATATCGGAAACACCACCAGCAAACCATTGTGTGTCTCGAGGCGCTGTACATAGAACGCCACCGGCCCAACTTCCTGATTTGGAAACCAAACCTGTAATTGAAACGCCGTTGCTTTCAATATATGCCGCTGGACTGGTAGAAGTAATTACAGTTCGACCCGCCTTAAATAACTTCACTTTTTTACTGCCGACGCCACGAATCAAAATGTTTTTGTTTGGTAATGAGTAAGTTAAATTGGTTCCAGATTCACCTTTAGGACAGACCACGGCTTGATAGCTGTATGTAATTGCACGATCTCGACTTCCAAACTCCAAGCCATTTGCGAGCAATACAACTAACAACGAACCAGAAAAAATCCAAAGTAAATTGCGATTTTTCATGATTGGTCACGTCGCTTTCGACCAGCCGGAGCCGCCATTACTAATGCAAAAATCAGAACAATCAGTTGTAGGGAAATCAATGACCTGCGGAGGGTTCCGTCATGAAATAGCAAGTACTCGCCAGGTTGATCTACGGTAAAAACTGGGAGACCAAATTCGTTTCTAGATTTCGTCAACTGTTTACTATTTCCAAAAATCTGCCATGAACGATCATAATTTTCGCCAAGTCTGATGACACCGGGTTTATCCAATTTAAACTCTGCACTAATCTTATTTGTCGGCAGCGCCACCTCGTTATTATCAGCCGATTTAAATACCAGCCTTTCTGGGACGCCAATAACTTTCCAAGTAACACCGGCGCTGGTAGATGAATTTCGCACGAATCCACCGACGCCATCAATTGTTCTAATCAAGCTATCCGGCGCTGGCGAAGTCACAAATAAATATTTAATACCAAATGCTTCAAGTGTTTTGGCGGCGGTGATATCAGTGCCTGATACTGCGCCACGGACTGCTGCGCTCAACTCCAGATTCATGGCAGGGGCAACATCGGGATCGCCAAGATAAATGTCTCGATCTCTGGAGATAAAGAAATTTAAATACCCTTCTTCGTTAATGCGAAGAACCATTGTTTTGACACCTGGAGTGATCCCTAAAAATTCGGGAAGAACTGGTTTAGATATGGAATGTAATGGTGACTTTGAAACCGAACTCCAAATAGCCGCAGCTCCAAGGTAGAACACTGATGAGAAAAGTAAAAGAGCTGAAATTAAATGGCGAAAATTAATAGCGCTTGCTTCTAAGTTCTCGCGCAAGTGATCCAAAACAATTGTGCCAGCAGATATCGAAGCTAAAGTTGCAACTGCTAAAAACGTGCCACTCCAAAGTGGCACACCAACAGAAGACCCGTGGGCTGGGAAGGCAAATGCTGCCGCAAGGCCACCTAAACCGATAAAAATTAAACCTACATAAGAGAAATATTTAGCATTGGTTTTTGAAATCAACGTGCCAAATACAATTGCAGTGAAAGGTGCAACTAGCCACCATGGCGGAGAACCCATGCCACCAGGATTAGTTAAAAATGCGAGATTTGGCCCACCTCCCGAAAGTGATAGACCAGGTTCTAATAAGAACCGAGATGGGTGAAGTAATGCTTCGGTTGACCAAGGTAAATTAACAAAGAATGGAATGGCGATTAACAGCGCTCGCAAATTGATTCGCTTTTCGCGCAAAATTACATCAATTCGATTCCATTCATACGCCGTCAAAATTACAAACCAAATAAATAAGCAGAGGAAAAAAGGCATTGAGAAGGCCACAGGGATGGCAAAAAACAAGCCGAACTGAAATATCTTCCGATATCCCAGTTGTTCAATCTGGATTGTTGATTTAAGTAAATTAAACGAGAGCGGCAACGCGATCAGCACGATGGTTGTGCCTAACCGTCCAGAATTTATACTTCCTAAAGCTACAGGCGATAACGAATATAGCAACCCACCAAAAATTGCCAACCAAATGTGACTGGTAATTTTTCGAATCCAAAAATAAATCGCGCCAAATAAAATCAGCGGGGCAAAAATAAATAGCGATGCCGTAAAAAATTGCGGATTGCCAAAAAATAAAGTTCCGATAAAGGCAACTATGGCTACCCACGTAGGGGTAGCTGAACTACTTCCCATTCCCACTTGATGCCACGACTCAGCGTAAAGTCGCCACAAATCACTTGCACCCTTAGGTGTTGGCGGTAAGGCGCCGCCGGCAATTGGTCCTAGCCGGCCATGCGCCAACAAAATCGAATAGATAAATAAAAGCGCTGCGGTACCAATTGCGGGATTGGTAAGAAATCTGAACCAATTTGATCTTGGCGCCGGCGTTAGTAATTCATCATCTTCGTTTGATATTGAATCATTTAGATGCATTGCTGGGGCTGGAAAAAACTTTTCTCGAAACCAATTAATCACATCATCCTTGGCGCCGCGAATTTGCATGATCTGCGTTGGCATAAATGGTTTTGCCACGCGAGCTGAAAGTAATTTAGTAGCCTTCCGATTTTTTCGAGCAGTGCGAAGCAAATCGGGACGAATGAACAGCTGCACCATCGCCAGAATCTCATCGCCAGCGTAGCCCGGAAGTTTTGCCAGCAAATAACCAATTGCCCGAAAAACTGCCGCTCCTAAAATTTGAAGTGAAAGACCGGGCAACATCCACCATGAAGAATTTGCTAGCAATACGTATGCTGCATTTCGCCGATCAAGTAAGTGCGCGTGATTTAAAAAAGCTTCGTCAACGTCAACGCTTCTTCGTTCGTTAAACGCAGCTTGAACGTGGCGAACAACGGCATCGGTTGTAACCAAAACTGAATGGCCGGCCATTCGTAGTCTCCAACCAAAATCAACATCGTCACGGAAAATCGCTAAATTTTCATCAAAGCCACCGAGTTCTTCATAAACTTCGCGGCGAATTAGCGCACCTGCAGTGCTTACCGATAAAACCTCTTTAATTCCGTCATGTTGGCCTTGATCAAATTCATCGTTTTCCATTCCAGTCCAACGAGTTCCTTGGCTGGCGATGCTGATTCCGGCTTCAAGTAAATGATCTCGTTTATTCCATCCAATTAATTTCGGTCCAACCATTGCCACGTTTGGTCGATCGGTAACTGCTGTTAAGAGCGCTTCTAATGATTTTGGTGAGGGCGCACAATCATCATGAATTAACCAGATCCAATCTTCATATTCGTCGCTAACTGCTGGCAGATTTTTTACTGCAGTTGAAACAGCGGTACCGAAACCGTCACCGCGATCAATGGTGACAAATTGAATTCGAGCGCCAGATAAAAGTTTTGTCGAAGAATCTTGTGAACCCGTATCAATCGCAATAGTTCGATCGATCGCGCGAGTTTGCGATGCCAATGCGGCGACAACTTCTGGCAACCAAGTTGCCCCATCATGGACAACCAAAATTGCGCAGACGCGAATCTTCTTATCTGTCATTACAGGGATAAGTTTCTAATGAGCGCTATCGCTTTGGCGAATGCGCCCATCTATTTGAAAATTATTAAGCGCTACGACGCTTCAGGCGGCGGCGTTCTCGCTCAGATAGTCCGCCCCAAATTCCAAAGCGCTCATCGTGAGCAAGGGCGTATTCGAGACATTCGCCGCGCACTTCACATGACATGCAGACGCGCTTAGCCTCTCGTGTTGATCCGCCTTTTTCTGGGAAGAATGCCTCTGGATCTGTCTGAGCGCACAATGCCCGCTCCTGCCATGACAGTTCGACGATTTCTCCAGAAACGAGCTGAATGCTTGGTCCTTGATCGCGCATTCGAATAACCCCTATATCTTCTTAAATAACTTGCTCGAGGCCCGGTTGACCAGCGAGTGCTTGGCTGAATTACACGCATGTAACTCGATATTGTCAAGCCAGCAAAGTGCCTTATTGGACGGAATTAATCGAAAATTGCGAAAATTTCCCCTGATTTGGCGACATATGAGCCAGAAATAACAACTCCATCACCGATTTCGGCACCAGGAGCGATGAATGAATTATTTATTTCAGAGCTTCCAATTCTCACGCCTTCGCAAATAATTGAGGATTCAATTTTGGCACCGGCAGCGATCTGAGAGTTTGCCCCAATTGATGTGCCCCCTGAAATTTTACCTGCGACCATTGAGTTTGCAGCCGCTACATAATCTTTGCCACGATGCACGAATTGGTAATTATTTAATGCATCAGCATCGGCCAATCCAATAACTAAATCTTTCGAGCCTTTCATCAGTGCTGCGGGCGTTCCGATATCCAACCAATAAGCCTGATCGATATAACCAAAAACCAATTCGCCAGATGAAATCAGATTTGGGAAGGTTTCACGCTCGACGCTAACAACTTGGCCCAATGGAATTGTGTTCATTACTGACGGTGCGAAAACATAACAACCAGCATTTATATTTTTGGTGGGTGGTTGATCCATTTTTTCCAAAAAAGCCGTAACTCGTCCCCGATCATCAGTTGGAACTGAACCATAAGCTCTAGCATCTTCGACCGGCGTTAAATGAAGCGTTACAGCGGCATTTGTTTCCTTGTGCTGTGCGATTTGTTTATTCAAGTTATGAGAACTCAATACATCCCCGTTGAAAATAATAATTTCGTTATTACCACTTAAAAGTTCAGCCGCATTTCTAATGGCACCACCAGTGCCAAGCGGTTCTTTTTCTACTGCATAATCAATTTCGATTCCCCATTTTTTCCCGTCGCCAAAATATGGTTTAAAAACATCCGACAGATATGATGTTGCGAGAACTAATCGAGTTACGCCAGCCCGTTTTGCCATCGCAATTTGATGCTCCGTTACCGGCAGGGTTGCGATTGGGAGCATGGGTTTTGGCAAATCGTTGGTTAGCGGCCGCAACCTGGTTCCGAGCCCACCAACTAACAAAATACCTTCACTCATTTTTTAACCGATTAACCACTTCATCAATTTGAGCATCCGTTGCAGTTAAGGCAATTCGAACATGTTTTGATCCCGCGCTGCCATAAAAATGTCCTGGAGTAACCAAAATTCCTTTAGCTGCAAACCAATCAACGCTCTGCCAATCTTCTTCATTCCGAGTAGCCCACAGATAAAGTCCGGCCTCGCTAAATTCAATCTTAAATCCACATTTTTCAATTGCAGATGCGACTTTGGCACGACGTGCGTTGTATCGATCTCGCTGTTTGGCTACATGATCACTATCTGACAGCGCCGCAACCATCGCATTTTGAACTGGCAGCGGAACCATGCCGCCTGCGTGTTTTCGAACTTCTAAAATCTTGGCAACCAAATCGGGGTCACCAATTAACATGGCTGCGCGATATCCAGCCATATTCGATCTCTTGCTTAGCGAATGTACTGCCAAAATATTTTTATTGTTCCCGCCCGTAAGCGCCAGAACTGATTTTGGTTTTTTACGATCACCAAATTCCAAATAACATTCATCGAAAATTGCAATGCCTTTATTTCGAGCCCATTCAATTGCAGCCAAAATTTCATCATCGCTTTGAACCCGACCGGTTGGATTTGATGGGGAGTTGATCCAAGCTAATTCAGCCAATGGCCACTTGGTGGCATCGAAATCAACTGCCTCAGCTTTTGCTTTGGCAATGATTGCGCCAACTTGATAAGTTGGATAGGCGATTTCGGGATATAAAACAGATTTTGCTTCCAAAATTGTTGGCAACATCGCGACAATTTCTTTCGACCCAATCAATGGCAAAACTGCAAAATCACCGGTCGCACCGAGTTGGCGAACTGCCCAATCTCTTATTGCTTGTTGTAGATCGGCGGTACCAATTGTTGTTGGGTAACTTGGTGAATTTGAAGATGCCCGAAATACTTCTTGAATAAATTCAGGTGTGGCATCAACCGGAGTACCTTGAGATAAATCAATGAAGCCGGATGAATATCCTCGAGCTTTTTTTCCGTAAGGCGCGAGCGCGTCCCATGGAAAATCTGGCAGTTTCAAAAGTTACGAGTTCTGTGGCGGCAAATTTTTAACAAATTCAGGATCATTCTCAGTTTTGCCAACTTTGCTAGCGCCACCGGGACTTCCTAATTCAACGAAGAATGCCGCGTTGCCATCGCCAAACTCTTTCCAGTTGGTAGGGACATCATCTTCGTAATAAATCGCCTCAACTGGGCAAACTGGTTCACACGCTCCGCAATCGACACATTCATCCGGATGGATGTAAAGCATGCGAGAGCCTTCATAAATGCAATCCACTGGGCACTCTTCGATACATGATTTATCTTTAACATCAACACACGGTTGGGCGATTATGTAAGTCATGGTGAAATCATAAAGCCTTTATCGTTAATCCATGAAGAATTTCGGCCCAGAACTGATAGGTAAGCGGGTCTCGGTGCGGATATTCGATAGCGGCGGAGGTTTCCGCGATTTGCTCGGAACCTATGTTGCCGAATTCACCATAGAGGTTAAATCTGGTGAAGTAATCACGTTCAACCCAAAAGATGTCTTTGTTTGGAAAGAAGTTTTAGAGCGAGATTCCGGCGAATAAGTTAGTTTCACGACCTTCATTGTTGAACGGACCGCTTGCTTCGCCTTTTACTAATTGATAATACTCATTACCCCAAATTTCCATACCTAAATTATTTGAGAGCGCAAAAAAGGGACCATCGACCGCAATTTGGGTGCCATGTGCTCGCATTGCCGCCATCTTTAACTCGACTACGGAGTTACCATCTACAACACTTGTAACAAGCGCATCATCTTTAGCAAATGGAATGTCATCAACAGTTTCGGCACCAAAAAAATCAGATCCGAGCTCTTTCATTTTGTCTAGACCCGCTGCTAAAACTGATTTTGGCATTGCATTCCAATATATTTTTGAAATTTTCCAATTTGATATTTCGGCAGCCCGCATTGCAACTCGATGTGCCTGAATGTGATCAGGGTGCCCGTATCCACCATTTTCATCATATGTAATCAATACGTGTGGTTTGACTTCATCATAAATTTTGGCCAGTTCAGCTGAAGCTAATTCAACACTAGACTGCCAGAAACAATCTTCGCGGTTATTTGATTCAGTTCCCATCATCCCGCTATCACGATATTTTTTCGCTTCGCCCAAAAAACGATGGTCTGTAATTCCAAGTTCATCCATCGCATTTGCTAACTCTTTTACGCGATGCTCCCCGAGTGAATCACTTTTTTGAGACGAAAGATGTTCTAGATCTGGAATTAACACTTCACCTTCTTCGCCGCGTGTGCAGGTGATTAAAGTTATTTTTGCGCCCAATTTCGCATAAAGCGCCATCGTTGCACCGTTATTAATAGTTTCGTCATCTGGATGTGCGTGTACCAAAATTGCACGATATCCATTGAGATTTTCCATATTGGCGTAATTTTGCCTGATACCTCTACGATTCACCCAATGGCTACGCAAGAAAAGGCAAAAACACCGCGCGACGAGCGTCGAGCACTTCTGCTGTCAGCTGCATTGGAGGTATTTACTCAAGCCGGATATCACCAGGCTGCGATGGATGAAATCGCCGAACGTGCCGGAGTTAGCAAACCAGTTTTATATCAACATTTTCCATCAAAGTTAGATTTATATCTCGCCGTCTTAGATTTGCATATCGATCGGTTAGTTTTTGAAATTCAACGAGCAATCGCTTCAACTCCAGATAATGCTGCGAGAGTTCAGGCAACTGTGGCAGCCTACTTTAATTTCATCGATAGCGAAGGCGAAGCTTTTCGACTCTTATTTGAGAGCGATATGAATGTTGAACCTGCTGTCCGCGAACGTTTAAATCGAATGACATACGATTGTGCTGCTGCAGTGAGCGCCGTCATTTCTCTTGATACCGGACTGCCACAAGAGGCGGCAATGATGCTTGGCGTAGGCTTAATCGGTAGTGCGCAGGTAACGGCACGGCATTGGTTAGAACGTGACAGCAAGCTTAGTCGTGAACAAGCTCAGCGATTAGTTTCAAATGTAATCTGGCGTGGAATCTCAGGTTTTCCACGTAGCGAAAACTAGAGAAGGAAAAAATGGCCACAAAAAAAGGTGAAAGTTCATCTACAACAACCGTTCGAGTTGCATTAGTTAATGTCGGAACGGATATTGCACTTGAAAGTCCGCAATCCCCAGCTGAAATAAAATCGGCGGTTGCAAAAGCGCTTGCCGGATCAGAGCCATTAGTTCTGACCGACACTCGTGGTCGCGAATATGTGATTCCAGCAGACAAAATCGGTTTCGTTGAAATTGGCGAACAGGTTGAACGTCGCGTTGGATTTGCACAAAATTAATTCGAAATATCTTGGAATATTTTGGAATATTTAGAAGCTATGTGCACCATTGACTAAAAGTTTCGCGGAATTAAATCTGCGCCCAGAAGTACTTGCGGCTTTGGATGCAGCCGGATTCGATAAGCCATTCCCAATTCAGGAAATGGTCATTCCGATAGCGATGACTGGGGTTGATTTAATCGGCCAAGCAAAAACTGGTACTGGTAAGACCTTAGGTTTTGGTTTACCAATAGTTAATTACGTGAAACCGACTGGCAAAATCCAAGCGCTTGTCGTAGTTCCGACTAGAGAGCTAGGTGTGCAAGTAGCGGCAGAGATAGAAAAAATCGGCACTGATTTATCTGTTGCCGCTATCTATGGCGGCAGAGCATTTGAACCTCAGCTTGCACAACTAAAAGAGGGCGTGGACATTCTCGTTGCAACGCCAGGCCGGTTATTAGATTTACATCGCCAAAAAGAATTAGATTTAACAACAGTAAAGCAACTAGTTCTTGATGAAGCCGATGAGATGCTAGATCTGGGTTTCTTGCCTGATGTTGAGAAAATTTTTTCACTTACGCCAAACCGAACTCAAACAATGCTTTTTTCTGCGACGATGCCGGGCGATGTGATGGTTCTTGCCAGAAAATATTTAAATCAACCAACTCATATTCGCACACAAGAAGAAGATTCTGGTGCGGTTGTAAAAAATGTTTCGCAATTCGTGTACCGAACTCATGCGTTAGATAAAGCCGAAATAGTGGCGCGGATTCTTCAAGCAGAGGGCCGGGGTCAAACCATGATTTTTTGTCGGACTAAACGTACTTGTCAACAATTGGCAGATAATCTAAAAGAGCGTGGGTTTAAGTCAGCTTCGATTCATGGAGATTTGGGCCAACCCGCTCGCGAGCGGGCGCTAGCCGATTTCAAATCAAATAAGCGAGATGTTCTTGTAGCCACTGATGTTGCTGCGCGCGGCATCGACGTCGATGGGATTACCCACGTCATTAATTACCAATGTCCCGAAGATGAAAAAACTTATTTGCATCGGATCGGCCGAACTGCCCGAGCTGGCGCATCTGGCATTGCAGTTACCTTTGTTGATTGGGATGAATTACCAAGATGGAGCCACATAAATCAATCCCTTGAATTGGGAATAGCTGATCCAGTAGAAACATACTCATCTTCCGAACACCTATTTAGTGATTTAAAAATTGTAAAAGAAGTTAAGAGCACATTACCTAAGGCGCAATTAGAGCGCCGAAAGCCACCAGAGCGACCAGCTAGGGTAAAGCGAGAGCGGAAACGAACTAAGAAATCGTCCCTTGAGAAACAATAGTTGTAATCGCATCAACCAACATTTGTACAGCAATTGCCGCACAAAGTAGTCCGGCAATTCGTGCAACCAAGGTAATTCCAGATTTTCCAATAACTCGGACAATTGATGCTGAGCCAATAAGCACTAATGCAATAACGGCATGAATTAAAATTGTTGCAGTAATTAAAGCTGTGGTTTGGCCAGAATCGTTAATTTTTTGAACAAAAATCATGATTGCAACAATGGCGCCAGGACCGGCTAATAGCGGTGTTCCGAGCGGAACCATTGCCACATTTGTGTTCGTAACTTTTCGCTCTTCAGACTCTTTCCCGCTTAATAATTCAAGCGAAACCATTAGAAGCAATAAACCTCCCGCAATTTGCATAGCTTGAATCGAAATATTTAAATAATTCAAAATCAGTCGACCAAATAGCGCAAAAGTTGTGATTACGATCAAGGATGTGAGGGCTGCTTGGATTGCAAGTTTACGAATTTCATATTTTGGTCTGGAGCCAACAATCGATAAAAAAATTGGTGAAACACCAGGAGGATCCATGATCACAAAGAGAGTCACAAATGCCTGAACACCAAAGGTAAGCGCATTTACATTAGACATTAATTACTCTCCTGGC
Organism: Actinomycetota bacterium; assembly: GCA_041180925.1. Lineage (GTDB taxonomy): Bacteria > Actinomycetota > Actinomycetes > Nanopelagicales > Nanopelagicaceae > ZLKRG08. The sequence continues at coordinate 19,678 of JBEGQQ010000028.1, read as the reverse complement.
GTTAGCCAATGATTCTAGCCGTTCCCATTGTTCGGGGGCGGTTGAATTTTCGCCCAAAAGATTTAGTTTTCCATCACCGTGATAATCGCTTGATCCAGTAATACAGAGTGCTAGATCGACGGCAATCTTTCGCAAAATCTCACGTTCGGACGGATTGTGGTCTCGATGATCAACTTCAATGGCATTTAATCCAGCTGCGACCCAGTTTTCAAAAAAATCTGAATTGAGTAATTCGCTTCTGAATGATGAAAATGCGTGCGCCACAACTGATACTCCGCCAGCAGCTTTGATTAATTTAATTGCCTCAATTGGGGTTGGGGCTAAATGAGAAACATAATATTTCGAATCATTATTCAAATATTTCTCAAAAGCGACATCTCGATTTGGAACAATTCCTTTAGCAACTAACGCGTCAGCTAAATGTGGCCGACCAAGGGTGGCACCATCTGGGCGCTTGGCTTCAACTTCGGCCATAGAAATCTCAAAACCATCTGCCTGAAGTAACGCAACCATCTTTTCCATTCGCGGAATTCGATCATCACGAGAAAGTTCAAGAGCTTTCTTTAATGGCTGATAATTCTCATCAAAAAGTAGCGCTCCGATGTGCACACTCTTTCCCGCTTCAGTAATGCACGAAATTTCTGCACCAAGAACTAAATGCAACTTACCGCGTCGTGCTTTCGTTGCTTCGGACCAACCAGCGGTTGTGTCGTGATCAGTCAGTGCAATTACATCTAATCCAGAAAGTGCTGCCTCGTGCATTAATTGCGTCGGAGTATCGGTTCCATCGCTAAAAGTGGAGTGCGTGTGTAAATCAATTTTCATCGTTGCGCAAGATTACTAAAGCACAGCCAATTAAGATGAGAATGATGCCAAGCCAAATCCCACCTGCTGGTTTTTGGTCTAGCCACCAAGTTGCCAAAAGTGCAGCGACTGGCACCTCAAAGAAAACTATCAACGAAACTACCGCTGGTGATACCCGCTTCAAAACTGAATTAAACATACTGTGACCTAGTAATTGAGCGCCTAAAATTAATCCCAATAAAATAAGCCATTGTCTTGCTTCGAATTGAAAAATGTTTGGCGAAATTAAAAGCGCAATTGGCAGAGCAGAAATTGCACATATGAAATAGCAAATTGCCATATAGGTAGTGGATTCAACTTCCCGTTGTGCTTTAGCACCTGCCATCACATAAAGCGCGGCTAACGCGCCACCTATTAGGGCGGCGAGATCTCCAAAAAATGATTTAGTTGAGATATTTAAATCAACACCAGTAATTACCAAAACTCCAATGAAACTTATGGCCATACCTAGCCAAGCTTTTTTCGAAACGCGAACGCCATTCATAGCAACAAATATTGCAGCGAAAATTGGTTGGAGAGCAGTTATCGCAGTGCCGGCTGCAACGCTCGTCAAGCGCATGGAAATAAAAAACCCCGTGAAATGTGCGGCCAAAATTACGCCAGCAATTGCCGACCATTTCAAACCATGCCGATTAGCAAATTGCTTATGGCGAATCGCTAGAAAAAAAGTGAAGATTGCGCCGCCAAGATTGCGCCAAAAAATCAATGTCATGATTGGCATTGCACTCAACGCAATGAGCGGCCCTGATGTGCCAATTCCAATAACTCCGAGGCTGAGTCGAAACAAATCACTACGTTTTGGTAGTGATAATTGCTGATTCGACATCGGATAAACCTAGCCGATTAATAAATTGTTAACCGCCAATGTTGATGGAGCCGATACCCTTAGCCTATGAGCGGCCTAAGCAGAGTATTTCTAGCGCGCTTAGCAGGAACCGCGGTCTTCGACCCAAATGGTGATCTTGTTGGCAAAGTGCGCGATGCAGTGGCGACCCTTCGTTCCAATAACCAACCACCACGAATTCTTGGACTACTTGTTGAAGTGCCAATGCGTCGTCGAGTTTTTGTACCAATTACCCGTGTAACTTCCATTGAAACTGGCGCTGTTGTAATTACTGGACTTTTAAATATGCGTCGGTTTGAAGCTCGTATAGGTGAATTACTTGTGCTTGGTGAAATGCTAGATCGGAAAGTTCAACTTGCAGAAAATAGCGAGCAAGTAGTTGTTGAAGATTTAGGAATGGAACAAACACGTAGCGGAGATTGGCTTATCAATCGAGTTCACGTGATGCGCAAAGGCCGCGGGCTACGTCGCCGAGGTGAAACCTTTACTGCGGCGTGGGAAGAAATTTCGGGATTAACTGGCACTGAACATAATCAAGGGGTCACAAACTTACTTTCAACATTAAGTACCTTGCGAGCCGCCGACTTAGCATCTGTGATGCAGGATTTGGCTTTAAAGCGTCGCGTTGAAGTTGCACTGGCACTAACTGATGAACGCTTAGCGGATGTTTTAGAAGAGATGGAAGAAAGTGATCGCGTCGAACTTTTAGCCGAGCTTGAGGGCGAGCGCGCCGCAGATGTTGTTGCTGAAATGGATCCAGATGATGCCGCCGACTTACTTCGAGAAATTGGCGACGAGCGAGCTAAAAAATTAATTGAATTAATGGAACCTGAAGATGCTGAAGATGTGCTTCGTTTAATGACATATGAAGACTATTCCGCGGGTGGCATGATGACAACTGAACCAGTGGTACTAACTGCTGATGGAACTGTGGCAGAAGCATTAGCGGCTGTGAGGGCGAGTGAAGTTTCGCCGGCGTTGGCTTCACAAGTTTATGTGTGCCGCGCTCCACTTGAAACGCCAACTGGAAAATTTATCGGGATTGTCCATTACCAAAGATTGTTACGCGAAGCTCCTTCGATGCTTTTAGGTTCAATAGTTGATACTGAAACCCAAGGAATAAATCCCGACGCGCAACTCAACGAAGTTTCGTCATACTTAGCCAGTTACAACTTGTTGTCAGTACCGGTAGTGGATGCAAACGAACGCCTGCTAGGTGCAGTTACGGTTGATGACGTACTTGATCACTTATTGCCGGAAGATTGGCGCCATAGTCGCCATGATCAAAATGATCCGAATCGAATGGAGGGATAGTAATGGCGCGAAATTATGGTTTAGAAACTCCGCGTGAAGCTGGTCGCTCACTTCGCCCTAATTACGATCCAGAAGCATTTGGTCGACTATCGGAAAAATTTGCTCGCTTTTTAGGCACTGCAAAATTCTTGGTCTACATGACAGTTTTCGTGGCATTTTGGACTCTTTGGAATTCATTGGCACCACATAACTGGCGCTTTGATGAATACCCATTTATTTTCTTAACGCTGATACTTTCGCTGCAAGCTTCTTATGCTGCGCCATTGATTCTCTTGGCCCAAAACCGCCAAGCTGATCGCGATCGAATTCAATTTAACGAAGACCGAGCCCGCAATGAGCGCTCAATGGCTGACACCGAGTATCTGACCCGCGAAATCGCTTCTCTTCGAATTGCAATTGGTGAAGTTGCGACCCGTGATTTCTTAAGAAGTGAATTGGCCGAGAGTTTAGAAGAGCTGTTAAAAGAACTACGTGCTAAGCCCGAGTCGGACGCCAAGTAAAGATTTCTTTCTAGCTGTAATTTTATCCGCAACTTGTGAAATCGCTTTTGCAGCATTTGATTCTGGATCTGAAACGACGATTGGTTTTGAATCGTCGCCACCTTCACGAAGTTTTGGATCAAATGGAATTTTTCCAAGAAGTGGCACCGCTTCGCCAATTAATTTTGATAAACGGTTAGCGGTTTCTTCGCCGCCACCTTCACCAAAAAGCGAAATCGGCTCGCCACATTTTGGGCACGGGAAATCTGACATGTTTTCAATAACACCAATTACCGGTTGTTTCATTTGGTAAGCAATTCGACCAGTACGTTCTGCAACTTCGGCGGCAGCAATTTGTGGCGTTGTTACAACTAACATTTCAGAATTAGGAATAAGTTGCCCAAGCGAGATTGCTAAATCCCCAGTTCCGGGTGGTAAATCTATAAACAAGAAATCCAAATCTCCCCAATAAGCATCGGTTAATAGTTGTTGAAGAACGCGATGTAGTAGCGGTCCCCGATATGCAACTGCATCGGAGCGATCAGGTTTGAACATTTCCATTGAGACTGTTTTTATTCCGTAACCTTCGAGTGGAATAAACAACTGATCAATCGCGGTAGGCCGCTGACCAATTAAGCCAAGTAATCTTGGGATTGAGTGGCCATATACGTCGCCATCCAATATTCCAACACGTAAACCTTTCGCTGCAACCGAAAGTGCCAAGTTAACAGTTAGCGATGATTTGCCGACGCCACCTTTACCGGAGGAGACTCCAATAACTCTTGTTAGAGAATCAGGCCTAGCAAAAGGTATTTCTGGATCTCGCCCGCCGCGAACAATTTCTTTAACGCGATTGCGTTGTGATTCGTTCATTACCCCAAAGGTCAATTCAATTTTTGCCACTTCGGCTAGCTCACTTAGTGCTCCTTCGATATCAGCGCGAAGTCGATCTTGCATCGGGCAAGTTGCGATTGTAAGTAAAACTTTTACCTTTGCAGTGTTGCCAAAAATTTCAGCCGACTCAACCATCTCTAATTCAGTAATTGGGCGACGCAATTCAGGGTCAATTACTGTCGAAAGTTTTTCCAATAATTTACTCATATATTTTTACAACAAGTCTGGGTCAATTTTTGGTTTTACTTTAGGGCGATCTAATTCATCCATCGCTTCATTTAATTGACGCTTAATAAAATTTTTCGGGTGCAAATCAGTCGGTTGCAAATCTTCAAATCCTGGGCCTAAATTGTTTTTAATTTCAGATGTTGTATTTTGGGCAAAATACTTAACTTTTCGAATTATTTTTGCTGCTTCAATGGCCAAATTTGGTAAGCGATCAGGCCCAACTAAAATAAGTGCCAAAATAGCTAACCCGATGAATTCGCCGGCGCCAACATCGAAGAACATATAAGTACTTTACAGCTTTGTTGCAGCTAGGACACCATCGCCAATTGGATTTAGCGTAATGGACCAAATTTCAGAATTCATTCTCAATGATTTTCCAGCATCGCGGAGCGCAACGCTTTTTTCATCGCGCTGTGCCGGATCGCTAACTTTTCCGCCACCAAAATAGCGATCAATTGCTAGTACGCCACCTGTACGCAAAATCCGATGAGTTTCGTCGATTAGATCAAGAATATCTTCAGAATTACTTCTGATAACAACTAGATCATAAGCACGATCCGCTAACTTGCGCATAACTTCTAATGGAGAGTTTGTGATTAACCGGTAATTAGAAGGAGAAATGTCAGCATCCAACATCGCTTCTTTAGCTATTTGGGTATGTTGGATTTCTTCGTCAATAGTGGTGATCACTCCGGAATTAATCATTCCTTTAGTGAGCCAAAGAGTTCCAACTCCTGAACCAGTTCCAACTTCAACAATTGCTTGCGCAGAAATTAATTCGGCGAGGTATTTCAAAAACGCACCCGAACCCGGTGTGGAGTCGTAAGTGCCAATTTCGATGCCCCGAGCTCTGGCAGCTTGCTGATTGATATCTTCAGTAATGAAATTATCCGAAAATGAAGCTGGGTCGGTTTTCATTTAATACTCATTATCCATTCCAAAAGTAATCTAACACCAAAACCAGTTCCGCCTTTTGGATGCTCACCTGAATCACTTTCAGATCTAGCTGGTCCAGCAATATCTAAGTGAGCCCATTTGCGTTTACCAACAAACTCTTCTAAGAAAAGTGCTGCGGTAATAGATCCGCCACCAAAATCAATTGCATCTGCAGTGTGGTTTAAATCCGCCACATTGCTTCGTAGGGCAACTTTGTAATCATCAACAAGCGGCATCTGCCAAATCCGATCACCGCACTCTTCGCCAATTTTCACCAATTGATTCGCCAATTTTTCATCACGCGTATACATCGCACCTACGTGCCGACTTAATCCCAAAGTTGCCGATCCAGTTAATGTAGCAATATCAATTAAATAATCTGGCGCTAAATTTAAATCTGCATAAGCCAAACCATCTGCCAGCACCAGTCTGCCTTCGGCATCCGTATTAATAATTTCAACTGTTTTGCCACCATATTGAGTAATAACATCACTTGGCCGTTGCGATGTGCCAGATAACGCATTTTCGGCCAACATTAAAAGCGCCGTAACTTTTACTTTTGGTTGTAGCCTAATTAATCCAAACATCACTCCAATACAAGCTGCTGCCCCGGCCATGTCACTCTTCATTGGTGACATCGTGTCGTAAGGGCGTTTTAATGAAATGCCACCGGTATCAAAGGTAATTCCTTTTCCGACTAGTGCAATCTCTTTCTTCGCTCCCTTTGGCGCATATGTAATTTCTACAAATCTTGGACCAGGTTTTGGTGATGATTTGCCAACAGCATTTAGGCCGCCAAAATCTTTGATTGCAGATCCGGCCAAAATTTTTACTTTTAATGGTTTAACTAGTTTTTCTGCCTGACTTGCTAACCATTGCGGATTTTTAACATTTGAAGGCGTATGGATAAGTGTGCGCGCCACATTTACGGCGTCAATCAGGGTGCGCGCTTTGATTAGTTCTGAAGGAGTAACTCCACTAACGCAAATCTCGCAAGCGCTAGGTTTGCTTTCGGTTTTCATTGACCACTGGAAGTTTGCTAATCCTGTCGATATTAAGAAACGATAAATTTGATTTGATTTTAAACCTAAATCAATAAATACGTGTTCCTTTTTTCCTCTTAGTTTTCTCCCGAGAATCGAGCCAGCGCTCTTAACTTCTTTTCCTAGGTAAACGAAAATTAGAAGTTTGGCCTTATGACCTGCAGCTGAGATCGGAATTTCGAAACTTTCACCCGGTTTGAATGTCGGAGATAAATTATTTAGTTCATCTTTTAGATTTAACTGAAAGATTTTTTCAATAAAATTCTTATGCTTAGCCTTTATCGATTTCTCGTCATAACCAACAACAATAATTGAATCTTTTTTCGAAAATGAACCCTTCGCCGCAGTAAGCGTGAAGGTTGCCATGTGGCGAGATTACTTCTTAACTAATGCAACAGCTGCTTGAAGTGCACTACCTAAATTGGTGGCTTCTTCAATATTTAATTCGACAACTAGACGTCCGCCACCTTCAAGTGGAATTCGCATCACCATGCTGCGGGCTTCTTTGGTAACTTCCATCGGCCCATCACCGGTGCGAGGCTTCATAGCTGCCATTTTTTATAGTCTCCTATCGACTGGGCGTAATTATCCCAAAATTCCGACTGCCTGTGAAATCCGCGAGGAATTTTCAGTTATTTCAACCCTAGTTCTCGGGCGAGCAGCGCACGGCCATTAGTGATGACTCGCACCACAGTTGCTACAGGTATTTGTAGTTTTTCTGCAATTTCTTCTGCGCTCAACCCACGCAAGTAATGCATCTTTAAAACAATTTGAAACTCTTCAGGTAAGGCAGAAATCAACTCAGCTAAAGTTTTTTCTGCCACAGAACAGAGTTTACCCGATTACTTTCCAATCTCATTTGCTATTGCATCTAAAGCATCTGGGATTGTGCTTGCCCAATGAATAATTTCACGCTGACCAGGTTTCACAAATCCTTGACGCTGGAGTTCGTCTATGAAGTCATGCAACGGGTTGTAAAACTGGAACGGATCTAAAATTACAATTGGTTTGTTATGAAATTTTAAGAATCGACCGACCCACATTTCGAAAAGCTCTTCAAGAGTTCCCAGACCACCGGGCAAAATAATAAATGCATCTGAAAGCGATTCCATCAATCCTTTTCTTACGCGCATATTTTCAACTACATGCAATTCTTCGTGATGTTCATCGGGAACTTCTATATCAACCAATGATTGCGGAATGACGCCAATTGTTTTTCCACCGTTTAATTTGGCAGCTTTTGTCACCGCACCCATCATCGAAACGCTTCCGCCACCAGTTACGAGTGACCATTTGCGATCTGCTATCGCAGTTCCCAGCTCGGAAGCCAAACTCAGATATTTGGCCTCAATCAATTGTGAAGACGAGCAGAAAACGCAAATTCGCATTGCGCAAGGCTAGTATCTACCTGTGTCTAATGCGAAAACAGCTTCTGGTTACGGAATTGCAACCATAGGAAAGAGCGGAAATGTTCTCGATGTGTGGTTTCCGGCACCAAAGTTGGGTGCGAATTCGGAAGATTTAAAGCTTAATGATTTAGCAAAACCTGATGAGTTGCGCCAAGTTCAACGAAAAATAGTTTCTTTGGAAATTGATTTAACTAGTCCGCCAAAAGATGCGCTAGACGTTTATCTTCGACTTCATCTCTTGTCTCATAGGTTAATAAAGCCACATGATGCAAATTTAGACGGAATCTTTGGTTTACTTTCAAATGTTGTTTGGACCAATCATGGCCCATGTGAAGTTGAAGGATTTGAATTAGTGCGCGCAAAATTAATTGAAAATTTTGGCACAGTTACGGTTTATTCAGTTGATAAATTCCCACGAATGGTTGACTACGTAATTCCTGCGGGCGTTCGAATTGCTGACGCTGATCGAGTTCGACTCGGAGCATATTTATCCGATGGAACAACCGTCATGCATGAAGGATTCGTTAATTTCAATGCTGGAACATTGGGTAAATCAATGGTCGAGGGAAGAATTTCGGCTGGCGTAGTTGTCGGCGACGGCAGCGACATCGGTGGCGGTGCATCAATTATGGGAACACTAAGCGGTGGCGGCAAAGAAGTAATTTCTATCGGCACTGGTTGCTTACTGGGAGCTAATTCTGGACTAGGTATTTCACTTGGCAATAACTGTGTAATCGAAGCAGGTACTTATATAACTGCGGCAGCAAAAATTAAATTACCTGATGGCGAAATTGTAAAAGGCGCCGAGCTATCAGGGGCAAACAATTTGCTATTTAGAAGAAATTCAATTTCTGGGGGCTTAGAAGCGGTACCTAAAACTGGAACTTGGGGCGGATTAAATTCAGTACTTCATTCAAATTAGGTAAAACCAAGTTGAAGGTAATCCAGTCCTAGATCTAAACGTTTCGCCCTTTAAAATTACTTTTTTACCATCGTTGCTGATTCCTTGTACTTTGGCCACGCTATCTGTTGCATTTCGAGAAATTATTTGAATTGCGGCCACATCTGATAAACCAAATGCTTTAGCTACTTTTTCTTGGCTAACGCTGCGCTCCCATTTATAGAACCGCGGATTCAATTTCGGATCCTGGCTGCCTGGATCAGGTACTGAAACTAAATATGGTGACGCGCTACCGAAAGCGTTTTTTGAAGAATCGGTTATTCCAGCTGATGAGGAGAAGAAGAACGCCGAAATTGGCATCCCCATATATGAAATTACATAACCATTTTCACCATCAATGGCTGTGGCATCAACTGCAGCTTTCCATTGGGCGCCCCATTTTGGCTCAGATATTTTTTGGTTCCCGACAAAATTCAAATCTTTAGTAGACCCAAACAGATCACAATCGCACTCAACGCGGATGTTATTTGCTTTCCTACTGGCATAGGTCCTAGCAGTAATAATTTGTGCTTCAAGTGCTGCTGGGCTCCAAGATGAAGGCATTTCGCTTACACCATAAAGATATTCGTTATGAAGCGAAACCGAATTAGTCAGCTCTAAGAGTGATTTAACAGATTTTATTTGCATTTGCCCAAACTGATATGTGACACCGCCTGGCGAAACCTTCACCACGGTCCCTGGGTTCCATTTGATTGTCATCTCTTTTGCGACGGGCAAACTCGATGCGATTCCGGCGTTTAAAACTGAAACTGAAACCCGGTTGCCAACGGTAGTGAAGGTAATTGCCCCTTTTTTATCGCTTAAAGTTAATGGGATTAAAGGTGTTTCATTTAACTCCTCTGATCTTTTGTTAAAAATTTGAATTGAACCTGTTTTTGAAGCAATCGTTAATCTAATCGTTTTTTGTTTATGGCCAATATTTACCCGCAGAATTTGGTTATCTGGCACTGCCAAAATTTCAGTGCCCGGAAAATAATGAGTCAGAATTTCTATTGCCGTTGCGCCTTGCAGCGCCATTGCTCGGGCACCAATTTGGCTTAGTCCTACGCCATGACCAAAACCTTTTCCGCTGAAGTTAAATGCGTTGGGCGCGGCATTTGCGGCCGGGAATATAAATAAAATTAATAAAAAAACTAATTTTTTCATTTGGCAATAGATTTTGGCGAAGTAAGAAATCCAAAAGCCCAGCTCATCTGCATGGTTAACAAAACAGATGGAAGAATAAGTTTTTCTAAGCCGCGGCCTAGGAGCATTGAAGCAATAAAAATGAAACCTAGATAAATAAAGAATGGAATGATTAAAATAGAATTAAAAATAGAACCCACTATCGAAATTAGCGAGACAATTAAGGTAAATGGTGGCGTTAAATAACGTAAGTTAAGAGTATCAACATGAGTTCTGCTCACTGCTCGGCGCCAACGCCCATATTCAAAGTATTGTTTTGCCAATGCAGTTAATGATCGGCGCGGTCGATAAGTGACAGCCATTCGTGGATCAAAATAGATTTTGCCACCGTTGGCTCGCAATCGGTAATTAAGTTCCCAGTCTTGTGCTCGAGTAAATTTTTCATTAAACCCACCAATTGCAAGTAAGGCTTCCCGCTTAAATGATCCGAGATAAACCGTATCTACTTCGCCGGCGTTACCACCGGTATGAAATTTAGCTGGTCCAACTCCAAGTGAACTTCGCATTGCCGCTGCTACCGCGCGTTCGAATAAGCCGCGCCCTTGTGCTGCCATCATGCCGCCAACATTTACGGCACCAGTTTTCTTGAGAACTTCGACGGCAGTTGAAACATAATTTTTTGGGATTTCAGAATGGCCATCAACTCGAACAATTATTGGAAATCTACTTTTAGCTAGAGCAAGATTTAATCCAGCAGCAGTTCGACCACTTGGGTTCTCAATAATTATTACTCGAGGATCGCGTTCGCTAATCTTTTTTGCAATCTCCATTGTTCTATCTTTAGATGGACCAATTGCCAAAATAACTTCAAGTTCGCCATGAAATTCTTGGCCAAGAATTGGCGCGAGAGCATCTTGCAGATAATCGGCTTCATTTAAAACTGGAAGAATTACCGAGACTTGATCTTTAGTGGGCTGCGACATACGTGGCTCACGCTATCGCCCCGATAGGCTTTCGCACGTGAAATCCAAGCGCGCAATCAAAATTTTTACCTGGGTATCGGTCGGAATTGTCGTGCTCGCTAGCGGAGTTTGGCTGGGTCTCGGGCAAGTTTCCGGATCAATCAAACGAATTGATGTCTTTGGAAAATTAACTAACCGCCCTGATCGCGTATCAACTGCAGTGAATTATCTAGTTGTTGGTTCTGACACTCGAATCGGATTAACCAAAGCTGAAATTAAAGAATTAAAAGTTGGCTCGAGAAAAGTTGCAGATGGTGCTCGCTCTGACACCATGATGCTTATTCACATTAGTAAAAAGCGAGATAAAGCAGTAATTATTTCAATCCCTAGAGATACCTACGCCGTCATTCCAGCTCATATAAGTATGGATGGCAAGAAATCAATTCCAGAAACCCCAGCAAAAATTAACGCCGCTTTCAATTGGGGTGGCGCGCCACTTCTAATTAAAACTTTAGAATCGATGACCAATTTGCGAATCGATCATTACGTTGAAGTTAGTTTCTTAGGATTTAAGAGTATGGTGGATGCGTTAGGTGGCATAACTGTTTGCAGCAAAGTTCCGATAAATGATCCGAAAAGCCATCTAGTCATGGCTGCTGGAGTTCATAGATTAGACGGATTAGATGCGTTGAAATATGTCCGAACTCGTGCCTTTGACGGAATGGGTGATTTAGGACGGATGCAACGCCAACAACAATTTGTTAGCGCAGTCTTCCGAGAGGCGACAAGTTCAGGAGTGCTGTTAAATCCAATAAAACTTAATAACTTATTGAAAGCAGTTTTGAAGACGGTCCAAACGGATTCGGAATTAAATCAAGGTGATTTAGTGACGTTGGCAAAACAAATCAGAAATCTAAGACCTGGAAAAGTTAGAACTTTGACAGTCCCTCTTGCTAATACAAATTACTTTACGCCCTCTGTTGGGTCGGCAGTTTTGTGGGATCCAGAGCTTGCGCCAGATCTGTGGAATAGACTTCGTAAAGATTTACCAGTGATTGATGTTGTAAAGAATAAGAGTGATAAATCAGTAAAAAAGGTAGATAAATTCAAGACTCGAACCGCAAGCGAAAATCCGTGCGGCTCGCTCAAGTAATACACTTGTGGCCATAATGACTCTAAAAATTTCAGTTATTGGTACTGGATACCTAGGTGCAACCCATGCGGCCTGTATGGCGAATATGGGATTTGAAACTATCGGAATCGATACTGACTCATCAAAAATAAAAATTTTGGAAACGGGCGCACTTCCTTTTTACGAACCCGGATTAGCAGAGTTGCTGAGTACTGAAGTTAAATCCGGGCGCCTAAAATTCAGCACTGATATTTCGGCGGTCAAGGATTGTGATGTGCATTTTTTATGTGTTGGCACGCCGCAAAAAAATAATAGTCTGGCGGCAGATCTATCCTTTGTCGAAGCGGCAGTTAGTGCAATTGCGCCCCATTTAAAACCGGGTTCATTGCTAGTTGGTAAATCTACGGTTCCGGTTGGCACAGCTCAAATGTTGCGCGAAAAATTGGCAAATTTGGCGCCCCAAGCCGAGCTTGCTTGGAACCCAGAATTCTTGCGGGAAGGATTTGCGGTCGAAGATACGCTTCATCCAAATCGGTTAGTTGTGGGAGTAACCAGCGACCGCGCTGAAAATATTTTACGCGAGGTTTACAAAAAGAATCTGGCTGAAAATACGCCTTGGATTCGCGCAGACTTGCCTACTGCAGAACTTGTTAAGGTGGCAGCGAATTCGTTTTTAGCCACCAAAATTTCGTTTATTAACGCGATGGCTGAGGTTTGTGAAGCTGCTGGGGGCGATGTAAAAGTTTTAGCTGAGGCAATCGGACATGACCCTCGAATTGGAAATCGATTCTTGCAAGCCGGAATTGGATTCGGTGGTGGTTGCCTCCCGAAAGATATCCGAGCATTTATGTCCCGAGTTGAAGAACTAGGTGCAAGTCAAGCGCTAGAGTTTTTAAGCGATATTGATTCCATCAACCTACGCGCGCGCCAGCGTTTAATCGATGTAGTCCGAAGTGAATTCACAACAGATTTAAAATCACTTCGGATTGCAGTTTTAGGAGCAGCATTCAAACCCGATAGCGACGATGTGCGTGATTCTCCTGCGCTTGATATTTCATTACAACTATTCGAAGCTGGGGCCCAAGTTACAGTTCATGATCCAAAAGCAATTGAAAACGCCCGCGCTCGTTTTCCAAAATTGAATTATGAATCAAACTTAGAAAAATGTGTTACCGGAGCTAATTTGATTCTGCATCTAACTGAATGGCGAGAGTACCGAGATTTGGATCCAGCCAAACTTGGCACTTTAGTCGCAGATAAGAATTTAATTGATGGGCGAAATATGTTGGACCGTGAAAAATATCGAGCAAATGGGTGGCATTTTCACGCACTTGGTAGAAGTAATTAATCCTCAATAGAGCCACTGAAATAATCTTGGGCATGCTGAATTTCTTCAATCAACACCTCTAAGTTCTCGCCCGATATTGAAATGTGACCGTTTATGTCTAACTCTGGGTCATTACGATATTGAAAAAATTTTAACTTTGGGCTTCGAGCCATCAGATGAAGATATGGTCGATACATATCTTTTTTACTGCCGTTCGAAATTTGGCCAGAAACTATGTTTTCAGAAATTAGCGAGGTATCTCCTAGTGGTAAATCTAAAGCTGAACGTAAATACTGCTCAAAAATATTGGTGACTGAACCATTCAGTGTCCACATACAGTTTTGAACAATCCCAATATCTAAATCAAATATTCTGAAATTGTCTTTAATCAATTGATATTTAACCGAAATTACACCAACTAAATTAATTCTTTCAGCAATCTCAAGTGCGCTAGCTTGCAACTTTTCATGAATTTCGGTCTTTAGATTTGGCACCGGAGTTATCGTTGTGGTCCCCCTCATTAAGGTTGGAGCCCAAGAGCTTGCTTGACCATGTGGCGATCGAGCTACTGCAACTGAGATTAGTTGCGCCTTGATATCAATTTCATGGTCAATCTCTTTTTGTAATCCAACAACCTTTTCAATTGTGGTAGACGTCGGACGGACTCTTAGGCCTTGCTGTTCCAGCCTTTTAATCTTTGATGGCGAAAAATCTGCACTGGCCGAAATCACCAGATCGCAACCAGTTGCTTTTTTAAATATTTCATCGGTGTATTTAGAATTTGAAATTGGTACTAGATCGATACCTAATGCATTTGCGGGACTTTTAAAAATTTCTGTCAAATAATGCGGACCAAGAATTGCAACTCGAGGCCAATTTGATTTCATCTAGCTATCTTAAATGAAGAATGTCTCCGACATTTATCTTCATGTTTCCAACTAAAAGTTCGCCATCTTCGGTAATGCCGTTGGCCACACCAGTTATTTTTTCACCATTCGGAAGCGTTGCTTCAACTTTTCGGCCAAGGGTTGCGCACAGTTCCACGTAACTTTGGTGAATTTCCGATTTATTGGTTGGCCAATTCCTGATCAATTTCCCAATCTCTTGAAGAATTGCAACCAATAATTCGTTCCGATTTTTAATAATTCCGTTTAGTGAAAGTGACGTTGCCTCAGGGACTGGAAGTTCTTCGTTAGTTTGATAGACATTAATTCCAATTCCAACAATTACACCACTGCTAACTTTTTCAGAGAGTACTCCGCCGCATTTTTTGTCATTTAGAATAATATCGTTTGGCCATTTTAATTTAGCTTCAGGAATCGCTTTGCAAACACCTATCCCAGCAATAAGCGGAATCCAATTTAAATCAAAATCATTTTGTAAGTAGATAGAAAATAGGAGTGAACTCTTTGGCGGTGCAATAAATTTTCGTTCTAATCTTCCGCGACCTTCACTTTGATATTCTGCAATCAATACTTCGCCAGATTGTGCTGCTCCGGAACTAATTATTTTTCCTATTTCATTTTGCGTTGAAGTAGTTTCGTTTATCACTCTTACTCGCCAGTAAGGTGATACACCAGCATTAATAATTTCCTCGCTGAGGCTGATGCGATGCCACTCCACTCCCATGGTTAGTAAGGTAGGGGTATGACCAAGGATTTGCATACAACGGCAGGCAAGATTCAAGACTTACGTGATCGAATAGACGAAGCAGTTCACGCTGGTTCGGCTCGCGCTATTGAAAAACAACATGCCAAGGGCAAGTTAACTGCGCGCGAAAGAATCGCACTGCTCCTAGATGAGGGTTCATTCCAAGAAATGGATGAATTCGCTCGGCATCGTTCCTACAACTTCGGAATGCAAAACAATCGCCCTTACGGCGATGGCGTTGTGATTGGTTTTGGAACAGTGGACAATCGAAGCGTTGCCGTTTATTCACAAGATTTCACAATCATGGGCGGAAGTCTTGGTGAAGTTTTTGGTGAAAAGATGAAAAAAATTATGGAATTTGCATTGAAGAATGGAATTCCATTGATTGGAATAAATGATTCTGGTGGTGCTCGAATTCAAGAAGGCGTGCAAGCTCTTGGTGGCTATGGCTCAATCTTTAGATTAAATACTCGATCTTCAGGTGTAATCCCACAGATTTCTTTGATTCTTGGACCTTGCGCTGGCGGAGCAGCTTATTCACCTGCACTAACCGATTTCACAATCATGGTGAATGAAAAATCTCATATGTTCATCACGGGACCAGAAGTTATCAAAACCGTTACCGGTGAAGAAGTTGGAATGGAAGAACTTGGTGGCGCTCACACTCATAACACCCGAACTGGAAATGCTCATTATTTGGCGGAGAATGAAGAAGATGCGATTGATTATGTAAAGTCTTTACTTTCATATTTACCAAGTAACAATATGGACGGCGCGCCACATTTGCCGGCAACCGAAACATTAGCTCGCAAAGCAACTGACATCGCTCTTGATACTTTGATCCCAGATAGTCCAAATCAACCTTACGACATCAAGGTTTTGATTCACGCACTTTTAGATGAAGGTGAATTTTTAGAAGTTCAAGCTTTGTATGCGCCAAATATCGTGGTCGGTTTTGGGCGAATTGAAGGCGAGAGCGTTGGAATTATTGCTAATCAACCGCAACAATTTGCCGGAACGTTAGATATTAATTCGAGCGAAAAAGCTGCTAGGTTTTTGAGATTTTGCGATGCCTTTAACATTCCAATTGTCACGTTAGTTGACGTTCCAGGATTTTTGCCAGGAACCGAACAAGAATGGGATGGCATCATTCGCCGAGGTGCAAAATTGCTTTACGCATACGCTGAAGCAACGGTTCCGTTGGTAACGCTGGTAACTCGAAAAGCTTATGGTGGCGCCTACATTGTGATGGGTTCTAAACAAATTGGAGGCGACGTCGTCTTTGCCTGGCCAACTGCAGAAATTGCTGTGATGGGCGGACAAGGTGCCGTAAATATTCTTTACCGAAAAGAGTTAGCTGAGAGTAAAGATCCTGAAGCACTTCGGGCGAAACTTGTTAAGGAATATAACGAAACGCTGGCAAATCCTTATAACGCTGCCGAACGTGGAATTGTTGATGCAGTTATTGAGCCAAGTCAGAGTCGTGAATACATTACAAAGGTTTTACGAACATTAAAAACTAAACGAGATTCTCTGCCACCAAAGAAACATGGAAATATCCCATTATGATGAAATTTACGGTCATCAGTGGAAATCCAACTCCCGAAGAGTTGCAAGTGCTGCAAATAGTCGCTGACAACCATGTGCGAATTGAACGCGCACCACTTGTAAAGCGAAGTAATTGGGCAGCTCCGCAAATGCGTTTGAAAATGCCGCAGCAAGTTAAATTTGGAGCTGGTCGGAACGTTTGATGCCCCGTTTAATTCTCGCCTCAGCGTCACCTTCCCGTAAGCGATTACTTGAAGGTGCTGGGTTGGCGCCTGAAATTTTTGTTAGCAACGTTGACGAAGAAACTGATCACTTCAATGCCATGAGTCCAAAAGATCTGGTAATTGCCCTAGCAATTACCAAAGCACATACCGTGCGTGAACAAATTACTGGAGATGCCATCATCATTGGTTGTGATTCAACTTTTGAATTTGAAGGTGAGTCTTTTGGAAAACCGGCCACACCTGAAATTGCAGTTGCGCGGGCTAAAAGGTTAAGTGGCAAAACTGGGCTCTTACATACCGGACATTGCATAATTGATACCGCTCAAGATCGAGAAATTGCCGATCGGGTAACAACTGCAGTCACCTTTGACCTAATGAGCGAAATTGAAATTGAAGATTACGTTGCCACTGGCGAACCACTTCGCGTAGCAGGTGGATTTACGTTAGATGGATTTAGCTCGCCATTTATCAGCTCGATAGATGGGGATTACACGAACGTGGTTGGTATTTCAATGCCTTACCTAAGAAAGACCTTTATTCACTTAGGCTATTCCTGGCCAGCAGCAAAAAAGATTGGATCTTTAATATGAAGCGAGTTTTGATTGCTAACCGCGGTGAAATCGCGGTAAGGGTTGCCCGCGCTTGTAAAGATCACGGAATCGAGAGCGTTGCAGTTTATTCTGAAGAAGATCGCAGTGCACTTCATACAACTGTTGCCGATGCATCTTATTCATTAAATGGATTAACAGCTGCGCAAACTTATTTAAATATTGAGAAACTGATACAGATTGCCAAGGAATCAAAATCTGATGCAGTACATCCTGGATATGGGTTCTTGTCTGAGAACGCTGAATTTGCCCAAGCAGTCATTGATGCGGGATTAACTTGGATTGGGCCGCCACCATCGGCAATTAAAGCCCTTGGCGATAAAGTCTCTGCACGCAAAATTGCAGCAAAAGCTGGCGCACCACTTGTTGCTGGAACTAAAGATCCAGTCAAGGATCATGATGAAGTTATTGCCTTTGCGAAAGAACATGGGCTCCCGGTTGCAATCAAAGCAGCACATGGTGGTGGCGGACGGGGCTTAAAGGTTGCGCGAACCATCGAAGAAATTCCAGAGCTTTATGCATCTGCAGTTCGAGAGGCAATTACTGGTTTTGGTCGTGGTGAATGTTTCGTTGAAAGATACTTAGATAAACCACGCCACGTTGAAACTCAATGTCTTGCCGATAAACATGGAAACGTAATTGTGGTCTCTACGCGCGACTGTTCTTTACAACGGCGCCATCAAAAACTAGTCGAAGAGGCTCCAGCGCCATTTTTAACTGACGAACAAAATGCTGAGCTATATCGCGCAAGTAAAGCAATCATGAAAGAGGCGGGCTATCAAGGTGCCGGAACTTGCGAATTCTTGGTTGGTGTAGATGGCACGATCTCATTCTTAGAAGTGAACACCCGCTTGCAAGTAGAACATCCGGTATCGGAAGAAGCGACTGGACTCGATTTAGTTCGCGCTCAATTTGATATTGCAGATGGAAAGAAATTGGATCTGGGTGATCCAGAAATTCGTGGCCATTCAATCGAATTTCGAATTAATGGTGAAGACCCAGGTCGAAATTTCTTGCCAGCTCCAGGAAGTATCACCAAATGGTCTTTGCCGACTGGTCCAGGCGTTCGAGTAGATGCTGGTTTTAGAAAGAATGATGTAATCGGCGGGAACTTCGATTCACTCCTTGCAAAATTAATTGTGACTGGGCGTACTCGCGAAGAAGCAATCGAGCGGTCACGTCGCGCACTCGCCGAATTTGAAATTGACGGTCTAGCTACAGCAATTCCGTTTCATAAAGCTATCTTGAACGATGATAACTATGTTAAGAACTTCAAAGTTTATACAAGTTACATCGAAAACGAATTTGTAAACGAGATTTCACCATTTAATGGTTCGCTCGGTGGAATCCAAACACATGCAGCTCCAGAACATTTGATCGCAGAGATAGATGGGCATCGATTTGAGGTCTTAATTCATGCCCCGGATCCAATTCATAAACGCCATCGAAAAGGTAAAAGTTTTGCTGGCGGCGCAGCTGGCGATGCATTATTAAGCCCAATGCAAGGCACCGTAGTAAAAATTGCCGTCAAAAATGGTGACAAAGTTGAAGTTGGCGATTTATTAATTGTTCTTGAAGCTATGAAAATGGAGCAACAGTTGACAGCGCATAAAGCCGGAACTGTATCCAATCTAGTTGCAGAAGTTGGCGAAACTGTCGCCAGCGGCACGGCACTTTGTGAAATTACAAATTAAAGAACAAGTCCTAAAGCTTTATAAGTCTGAGTTAATGTTTTATTCGCAGTTACTTTTGCACGACTTGCCCCGTCACGTAAGATTTTAATTAATTCTGTTTCGTCTTCGAGTAGATCGAGTGCTTTTTCACGAATTGGTTTTAGATGTTCAACTACAACTTCTGCGACCGCCATTTTAAAATCTCCGTAACCTTTACCGGCAAATTCGTTTTCTAAATCTTTAATTTTGACACCGGAAATTGCTGAATGAATCGTTAACAAATTACTAATGCCTGGCTTATTTTTTTCATCAAAAACCACTTCTTTTCCAGTATCGGTTACGGCACTTTTAAATTTCTTTAAATTTACATCTGGCGAATCCATTAATTCGATTACGCCAGCAGCACTTGCTGCAGATTTACTCATTTTCGCAGTCGGCTCTTGCAAATCGTTTATTT
>JBEGQQ010000027.1:0-9444 GCA_041180925.1 Actinomycetota bacterium | reverse complement strand
CCGAGGAGGAGCCAAATAATGAGCCGCCGTGCCAGTTTGCCAGGAGCGGATGAACTTTTTCGTCCTAAATCAGCAACACTAGTCTCAGTTCCAGAAGTTGTACTACCAACTCAAGACTCACCTGCTCCGGCAGTAAATGTTGCCCCAGCTCTGGCTCCAAAGAAAAAGGGTGTGCGCACTACACAACGCCGCCGAGTTACTTCGTCTGAGAAAAATCCAAGTGGCCGTGAACGTCACGATGAAAAAATTACGGTTTATTTATCGCCAGATGAATTATTTGATTTAGATCAAGCGCGGTTACTTCTTCGTGGTGATTTAGGTTTAGCAGTTGATCGTGGACGAATTGTTCGAGAATCAATCGCGGTAATAATTGCAGATTTAGAAGCTAAAGGTGATAACAGTATTTTGGCTAGAAGATTGCGTGGAATTTAATTAGCTCGTGGGTGGGCTAGTCGATAACTTTCACGCAATTTATCTACTGTAATTAATGTGTAAATTTGAGTTGTCGTCACCGAAGCATGCCCAAGTAATTCTTGAACTACCCGGATATCGGCACCGCCATCGAGTAAATGTGTCGCGTAGCTATGGCGAAATACATGGGGCGTAACTTTCAGTTTTATATTTGCTAAATTTGTTGCGGTATTTACAACTTGCCACGCAGACTGCCTGGATAACTTGCCGCCTCGGTTATTAAGTAAAAGTGCCGTACTTTTACCAGAACGATTCAGCGCTGGTCGAATTCTCACTAAGTAATCATCCAAAGCCTGTTTTGCAAAATTTCCGATCGGAACTATTCGCTCTTTCCCGCCTTTGCCCTGCAATTTAATGGTTGTTATCTCTTCCCCATCAACTTTGATTTGATTAATGTCAGAAATTGAGATGTTAACTATCTCGCTAACGCGGGCACCAGTGCCGTACAAAAGTTCTAGAACTAAACTATCCCTAAGCGAAATTGGGTTATCAGGTTGTTTAGCTGCGTCAATTATGCTTTGAATCTCGGAAACGCTTAGCGCTTTTGGTAACCGTTTGCTCTGTTTTGTTTCCGGTAAAGCATCTGTCGGATCAAATTGATTGAACTCTTTGCTCAAATATTTATGAAGTGACCTGATTGCCGAGTAATTTCGTTCTAAAGATGATGGCTTCAAATCTAATTCAGATAAAAACCTGGCATATTCTCGAATTATATTTTCATCGATTCTAGATAAATCGACATTGCGACTTTCCAGCCACTGTTCATAGCGATTTAAATCACGCCGATAAGCAACTACCGTGTTTTTTGCTGCCCCTTTTTCAATTGCTAGATAATCTAAGAATCCAGCAGAAAAACTCATAATTTGGCAGTTTGGTAACCGTGTGCCGTCCCTACAGCTTCGTAATAAACCTTTCCATTGTGCACATTTAGCCCTTTGGAGAAATTTTTATCTTCAGCGATTGCGCGTTCCCATCCTTTATTGGCAAGAGCAAGTGCATACGGCAATGTGGCATTGGTTAAGGCATAAGTTGAAGTGACTGGAACTGCGCCTGGCATATTAGCTACGCAATAGAGCAAACTTTCATGTACCTTGAAAGTTGGGTTGTCGTGAGTAGTTACCTTTGAATCCTCGAAGCAACCACCTTGATCAATTGCAATGTCAACTAAAACTGATCCAGATTTCATCTTTGAAATTAATTTATTGCTCACCAATTTAGGAGCTTTCGCGCCATGAATCAATACTGCGCCTATTACTAAGTCAGCTAAAACGCATTCTTCTTCGATAGCGTGATCATTCGCAGCTCGTGTTTTGATTGCACCACGATAAGTTGAATCGATTTGCTGCAATCTCGCTAAATTCCGATCGAAAATTGTTACATCGGCTCCCAAACCTAGCGCCATCACTGCCGCATTTGTCCCAGCTACGCCACCGCCAATAACTACAACTTTTCCAGGAGTCACGCCAGGTACACCACCCAAAAGAACTCCGCGACCGCCGTTTGCTTTTTGAAGCGCCGTAGCACCGACTTGGGTTGCTAATCGTCCGGCAACTTCCGACATTGGCGTAAGCAGTGGTAATGATCCATTGACTTCAACTGTTTCGTAAGCAATTGCAGTGATGCCACTTGAAATTAACGCGTCAGTACATTCTTTCGACGCGGCTAGATGCAGGTAGGTAAAAAGTACCTGATCTTTACGCATCAATGAGTACTCGGCTGGCAGTGGTTCTTTTACTTTAATTATTAAATCAGATTTCGACCAAACATCTGCAGCGCTTACTAATTCAGCACCCTCAGCGATGAAATCGGAATCTGAAATCGCTGAACCAATTCCGGCGCCAGATTCGATCAAAACTTTATGGCCAGCTTTAACAAATTCGCGAACTCCAGCTGGTGTGATTGCAACCCGAGCTTCTAAAGTTTTAATCTCTTTAGGTACGCCGACAATCATGATTAGGCCTTTCGTTTAATCGCTGCAGCTATTAGACCAGCAAACAATGGGTGCGGTCTAGTTGGCCGAGACTTAAATTCAGGATGCGCTTGAGTGCCGACATAATATGGATGTTTTTCTAGGGGTAGCTCTACAAATTCAACCAAATCGCGTTCGTTATTCACTCCGGAAAACACCATGCCGGAATTGGCAATTTGATCGCGATATTTATTGTTTACTTCATATCTGTGGCGATGGCGTTCTGAAATCTCTTCCTTTCCATAAACGCTAGCCACGATTGAACCCGGTGCAAGTTTGGCTTTGTATAAACCAAGACGCATCGTACCGCCTAAATCTCCAGCACCTGAAATATTTGCAATTTGATCATCCATCGTTGCGATAACTGGATTCTTTGTATTTGGTTCAAACTCGGCACTATTTGCATCAGCAATCCCGGCTAAATTACGCGCACCTTCAATAACCATACATTGCAAACCAAGACATAACCCGAGGGTTGGAATTTTATTCTCTCGAGCATATTTTAATGCTCCAACTTTTCCCTCGATCCCGCGAACACCAAATCCACCTGGAACGCAAATGGCATCGACATCGCTTAAAGAATTGACAGCACCTTCTGGAGTAGCACAGTCATCACTTGCAATCCATTTAATTTCGATTTTCGCATCATTTGCAAATCCACCGGCACGAAGCGCTTCCGTTACAGATAAATAGGCATCCGGCAAATCAATATACTTTCCAACTAGCGCCACTTTAATAAAATGCTTCGGGTTATGCACAACTTTCAGCAAATCTTCCCATTCACCCCAAACAACATCCCGCGCTTTAAGTCCAAGACGACGAACCACATAGGCATCGATTCCCTCTTGATGTAAAACTTTTGGAATGTCATAAATTGATGGCGCATCAACTGCTGCCACAACGGCGTCATAGTCAACGTCGCACATCAATGCAATTTTCCGCTTTACCCCTTCAGTAATTGGTCGATCCGATCTGAGCACAACTGCATCTGGGGCAATACCGATCGATCTTAGAGCCGCAACGGAATGCTGGGTTGGTTTCGTTTTTAATTCGCCAGAAGGTCCAATGTACGGAACTAATGAAACATGTAAATAGAAAACATTTTCACGGCCGATAGCCTGACGTACTTGTCGGGCAGCTTCCAAAAATGGTTGAGATTCAATATCGCCTACGGTGCCACCAATTTCAGTTATAACTAAATCGACATCAGGTCCATCGTCGGCCAACATTCGGGCCTTAATTTCATTTGTTATGTGTGGAATTACTTGAACCGTTTCGCCCAAATATTCACCACGACGTTCGCGAGCAATAACTCTTGAATAAACCTGACCTGTAGTTACATTTGCTTCACCGGACAGATTGCGATCCAGGAATCGCTCGTAATGGCCGATATCTAGATCCGTTTCAGCCCCATCGTCGGTCACAAAAACTTCCCCATGCTGAAATGGATTCATCGTTCCTGGATCGACATTTAGATATGGATCAAGCTTTTGCATCGTCACTTTTAAGCCGCGAGCGACCATTAATCGGCCCAAACTAGAGGCCGTTAAACCTTTTCCGAGACTTGAGGCGACTCCGCCAGTTACAAACAAATGTTTCGTCACATGAGAACCGCTCATGGACTACTAACCTATCACAGATATTCTAAAAAGCTTGAATCTTTGATTCTGCGAGTAATTCTGCGGCGTGTTTTAAAGCATTTTCAGAAGTTTCATGTCCGGCCAACATTCGTGCCAATTCTTCTACTCGTGATGTATTAGTAACTTCTTCTATTTGACTCTGTGAAACCGAACCACTTTCATCTTTTGCAACGACAAAATGCGAATCTGCCCACGCAGCTACTTGCGGCAAATGGGTCACAACTATTACTTGTGCATTCTTCGAGAGGAGCTTTAATCGTCGACCAACTTCGATTGCTGCTTTACCGCCAACTCCTGCGTCAACTTCATCAAAAACATAAGTTCCAATATTTTCTGATTCAGCGATTACAACTTCGATTGCGAGAGCAACTCTGGAAAGTTCGCCTCCGCTGGCTCCCTTGGCAATTGAAACTAGCGGACCTTCCGCGTGAGTTTGAAGTAGGAAGGAAATATCATCACCACCGCTTGAATCCAAATTATCTAATTGGCCAATTTGAACTTTAAAATTGGTATTCGGCATTGACAGGCTATGAATCTCTTTTGAAACACGTTCTTCGAGACTTAGCGCTGCCTTTTTGCGTGCTTTAGTTAAATCTGCGGCAGCCGAAACCAAATTCTTCTCCATTTTAACGAGTTCATTTTCCAACTCTTTAATTCGATCATCCCCGCCACTTAAATCGGAAATTTCGTTTTCCAAGTTGGCTCGACGTTCGATTAACTCTGCCAAAGCGATGTCTAAATCTCCGCCGTCGCCGAATTTACGAATAAAAGTTGTCAGATCTGATTTGCGCTGTTGTAAGTAATCTAATCTGCTTGGATCGGCGGCTAAATCCTCCAAATATCCTGATAACGAACCAACTGCTTCTTGAACTTGAAAATAAGCATCGGCGATTGAATCAAAATTGCTAGCAAGGGCGCTATCGATTTCGGCCGCTTTTTCGAGCGATTTCCGAGCTTGATTTAGCGCCGCTAATGCCGAAAGCTCCTCACCATCAACTGAATTAAGCGCACCACTAACGGCGATTCGAAGCTCTTCAACCGAAGATAACTTATTTATTTCATCGTTTACATCAGTTAATTCACCAGCTTGGGGATTCAATTTTGTAATTGCAGCTTTAAAAACTTCGAGATCGGCTAATTTCGATTCGCGCTCTTTCGAAGCGCTCTTCATGGCCTTTATGCGCTTTTTAAGTTCGGAAACCGCATTAAACGCGCTCTGATAATTCTCGATTTCACCTTGGTATCCACCAAAACCATCTAGTAATTCACGATGTTTTGCGGTTTTGGTCAAAGTTTGACTTGCCGCTTGTCCATGAATCATAACTAAATCGTCTGCAATTTCATTGAGCGCACCAATAGCAACGGCGATACCACCTGCATTTGCTTTGCTTTTCCCATCGGAATTTACCGTCCGAGTAATTACCAATTGTGAATCTTGAACAATGACGCCGCGCTCTTCAAACGATTCGGAAAAGCTCTTTGGAATTTCAAAAGTAGCACTTGCTACGGCACGTTCTGAGCCATGTCTAACTAAAGCAGCATCCGCTTTGCCACCTAAAACTAAATTTAGCGCAGTTAAAATCATGGTTTTACCAGCACCAGTTTCACCAGTAATCACAGTGAAACCAGGTTTAAGTTCTATATGTGCGGCAGAAATTACCCCGATCCCATTAATGGATACATCGGTTAATAACGGCCGCTTGTTAACCACGCCAACCTTCAATTGGAAGTTTGAATTTTGCTACCAAGCGATCACTGAAATTAACATTCTCAATATGTGCCAATTTAATTGGGGTGTTCGATTTCGAGATTACTACTCGATCACGTTCCTTGAGTGGAAATTTTCGCAGCGAATCGGCGGAAACAAGCGCATCGCTTGATTCCACGTCAATTGTGATTTCAGATTTTGGCGAAATTACAAGTGGTTTAGTAAAGAGCGCATGAGCCGCAATCGGTGTCACGACCAATACTTCTGCTTCTGGCCAGATAATAGGTCCGCCGGCTGAAAATGCATATGCAGTGGATCCAGTTGGAGTTGCCACAATTAAACCGTCGCACCACCAACTCGAAATTGGTCGATGATCGATTTGTAAAAATAGCTCGACCATCGTAGTTCCATTTCGCTCGATAGTAATTTCATTTAGCGCCCAACCTGACGCAACTTCACTTTCGTTGCGCATCACTTTGTATTCCAGCGTCATTCTTTGGTCGATTGAATAACTCCGATTGAGGATTGCTTTGGCTGTTTCTTCGATTGAAAATTTCTTAACTTCGGCCAGGAATCCAACACGACCTAGATTTACACCGAGTAATGGCAAGCTGGCATCCCGAGCGATTTCGGCAGCCTGCAATATTGTCCCGTCGCCACCAAGCACCACGATTAATTCTGCTTCATTTGGATCAGTAGTTTTTTCAAATCCATCTAAAAGTGAAATCAATTTCGCTTCAGCAACTTTAGCTTCTTCGCGATAGGTGTTGACCACGGTGATTAGTTTTCGCATTACTGTGGTCCAATCTCGATCGCCTTTTCTAAGGCTGCTAAATCTATCTCTGGTGCACCGCGGCGCAACCAGAGGAAATATTCAACATTTCCAGCTGGCCCAGGCAGTGAACTTGCAACAATTCCTAGAGTTCCAAGACCAACTTCATAGGCAGATTCGGCAACTTCTAAAACTGCGGACCGGCGAAGTGCTGGATCACGCACTACGCCACCAGCGCCTAAATGTTCCCGGCCAACTTCAAATTGTGGTTTCACCATTAACAAGTAATCTGCATCTGGCTTCGAAACCGCAGCCAGCGCCGGTAGAACCAAGGTTAATGAAATAAAAGATAAATCAGCGACAACTAAATCGATGGGAGCGCCAACCATTTCACCAGTTAGGTGACGAATATTGGTTCGATCCAAAATTTTTACTTTTGGATTTGTTCTAAGTTCCCATGCAAGTTGCCCATATCCAACGTCAACTGCAATAACTTCTGCTACTCCGCGTCGTAGTAGAACATCGGTGAACCCGCCAGTGCTTGCGCCAGCATCTAGCGCACGTTTGCCTTCAACTTTAATCTCTGGGAACGCATCTAGCGCACCAGATAATTTGTGGCCACCGCGTGAAACAAAATCATCGCGTTCTCCCGTTAGCGTTATCGAAGTTTCAGCATCAACTTGAGTTGCTGGTTTTGTTGCGGGAATTCCTGCGACTAAAACTGCCCGCTTTTCGATTAGATCACCAGCTTGTTCGCGTGATCTAGCAAGTCCGCGGCGAACTAGTTCAGCATCTAGTCGGCTCTTCATCTATTAAATATCTTCGATGCTATTGAGCGCCGCAACTAATTTGGCATGCAAGATTTCATAACGCTCTGAATGTGTTTCAACGCCACTTGCTTCGATCTCGGCAAGCTCAGCTTTTATGGCTTCTAAATCCAATGGCTCCATAACAAGGAAAGCCTACTTTGATGAAAGCCTTAAATCCGCCTTATTTCCGCAGTATTTACACACCACCGGCTTGCTAAATTAGCACCAGATTTCCAAAATCTTCGCCGAATTGAGCCTTCAACTTCAATCCATTCGCCATCTTTTAATGAGAGCGCGCTCCGTCGATTCTTCGCACTCCAAGCTTCTAAATCGATGGTGTCTACGCCGCCTTCCGGTCGGGTAATTGCGATCCGAAATTGAACCACCAAATCTCCACTTGGTAATTTTCTTTCGGTAGCGATTGTTGTCACCCAACCACGCAGCATGACATCGTTTAAGGAATAATCAATTTCCTCTTCAATAACTGCTTCATTCTTGGTTTCTTTGCTCATGAAGCAGATTATTTAGCAGCGTTCTGACGCATCCGTTTCGTTTTCCACATCAATTTCAGCAGTTCGAGCAAACCATTTTCTCGCCTCGTCAGTTCGACCTGCTGCAGATAACGCATCGGCATATGCGTAACGCAACCTAATCGACCACGGTTGGTTTGAAATATTTAGATCATCACTTTGCAGCGTAACTACTGCTGCCTCAAAATCTCCCATGTCACGCCTTGCACCGGCGGTAACAATTCGCATTTCAACTGCTTGTTCTTTCTGTAATTTTTTTACTTCCGGAGCTCCAGCAAGCGCAAGTGCCTTTAATGGTCTACCTAAACCGCGTTCGCAATCTGCAAGCACTGGCCAAACGCTCGGGTCTCCATTTATTCGATAGGCAGCTCGTAGTTCCTTGATAGCTTCGTCAAACTTTCCAACTCGATATGCAGCGTATCCAGCAGTTTCACGCACAATTGCAACTCTCCCGGCATGGCGCGATGCGGCCATTGCATGTTGATATGCCAAATCAGGATCGCCCAATGCATACATATTTACACACGATAAATGGCGTGAAACAACTTTTGCATTTTCGGCCGAAAGTGTTAACAAATCTCCTCGGACATTTTTCTCAAGTTCTTCACCAGTAATTTCATCAGGTATCAATGGATCTTTGAAAAAATCCTTTTTAATGCGACGATCTCGGTTATCGCGTTGATCTCTACGCATCGGTCGATCACTTCTAGGGCCACGAGGTTTAAGTTCACCTTCTCTACGTGGTCGACTTGGACGATCAGAGCGAGGTCTATCCGATCGTGGTTTAAATTCACCATCTCTACGTGGTCGATCTGATCGAGCTGAACGATCTGTTCTTGGTTTAAATTCACCATCTCTACGTGGTCGATTTGGACGATCAGTTCGATCCGAACGAGGTCTATCAGATCTAGGTTTATCTGATCTTGGGCGATCTGATTTTGGTCTGTCAGATCTTGAACGATCTGAAGGTTTTCTATCTGAACGTGGTTTTTCTGAACGCGAAGAATTTCGTTTTGGACGACCGCTTCGATCGAAGCGCTTGCGTTCCATTTATATTCTCCTAAATAAATTAAACATATTTTAAAATCAATTACAAAATAAAAAAGGGGACCTCGGTTAAGAAGTCCCCTCTTTTTAAAAGAAGTCCGGCGGCGTTCTACTCTCCCACAAGGTCACCCTTGCAGTACCATCGACGCTGAACGGCTTAACTTCCGGGTTCGGAATGGGACCGGGTGTTTCCCGTTCGCTATGGCCGCCGAAACGCTATTGAGATGTCTAGAACAATTAAAAATAAAAACTTAATTTTATTTTTGTAGTTCCCGAGACCGTATCTCGAGAACCACACAGTGGACGCGTAGCAACTTTGTAGTTAAATCCTCGGCCTATTAGTACCGGTCAGCTCCAAGTCTCGCGACTCTTCCACTTCCGGCCTATCAACCCAGTCGTCTAGCTGGGGGCCTTACCTGGTAAACCAGTGGGAAATCTAATCTCGAAGCGAGCTTCCCGCTTAGATGCTTTCAGCGGTTATCCCTTCCGAACGTAGCT
>JBEGQQ010000026.1:0-3417 GCA_041180925.1 Actinomycetota bacterium | reverse complement strand
CTGGAAAAACTTCTAAAGTTTTGTAGTGAGTAATGCTTGGCTTGCCATTTGCCACAACAGCAAATCGATAATCCTCCCTTGGATGCCTATCAATAGGAGCATCAATTGTGCCAACTGTCGGATCCATATGACCTTGCACTAAGGCATGATAAACCTTAGAAACCGTGCGATCTCTAAACTGATCTTTCAGATTTGAATAAGCAACCTCATTTTTTGCCACCACCATTAATCCTGAAGTTCCCACATCTAATCTATGAACAACACCTTGTCGTTCCGCCGCTCCTGAGGTTGCTAATAGGTGACCGGCTGCAAATATGGCACCAACTACGGTCGCCCCCTGCCAACCAGGACTTGGATGGGCGGCGATTCCGACTGGTTTATCAATCACTATTAAATACTCATCATCGTAAACAACTTTTAAACCATCAATTGGCGTGGCAACCAATTTAGCTTCACTTTTTGCAGCTGGTAATAAAATCTCTAGTTGATCACCAGTTGCAACCCGATCTGATTTGCCAACCGTTTTTCCATCTTTTGAAATCTCACCATGCTCAATCAATCCAACAATTACATTTCGGGAAAGGCCTAATAATCTAGATAAGGCTGCATCCACTCGCTCTTGGTTTAAGCCCTCTGGTATTGAAAGGTTTCTAATCTCACGCTTACTCATGCATCATCTCGATTTTTGCTGAATGGCACATTCTTCCAACTCAAATATGAAACGACCAAGGCTGCGCTAACTACTGCCATATCAGCAACATTAAAAACCGGCCAATTTGGAAGTTGAATCCAATCAACTACTTCACCCTGTAATCCTCCTGGGGCTCTAAATATTCGATCAGATAAATTTCCAAATATTCCACCGAGGGCTAGGCCAAGTGCGAAGGCCCATCGTTTGGAGTGAACTTTTCTGCCATAGTAGAAAATCGCCGCCGATACGATGATTCCAAAAGAGGATAAAAATATTGTGCCACTAGAGGCAAGGCTAAAAGCTGCACCTGAATTGAAGGTTAATCGTAGCTGCAAAAAAGTGCCGAGGATTTGTTTTGGCTGCGCTGATAGGTAATTTAGAGCTAAAGTTTTAGTTAAATAATCTATGGCAAAAACTATTAGAGAGGTTACCGCTAACCATTTTCGCTGAATTAAGTTCAGCGTCGTTCCTCCTTTTGTTTACAAACCATACAAAGAGTTGCTCTTGGGAAAACTTGCAATCTAGCTTTACCAACAAAGTTTCCGCATTCTTCACATTTGCCGTAAGTTTTACTTTCAATTCTCTCTAAAGCTCGCTCGGTTTGCTGCACCATATCTCTCGCGTTATAAACCAAAGACATCTCGTGTTCTCGTTCAAAAGTTTTTGCACCGGCGTCTGCCTGGTCATCACCCGCTCCAACGCCTGCAGCCTCAACTAAATCTTCCATTTCAGACTCTGCGATTTCTAATTCTTTCTTTAAACGAATCAGGTCTTTAGAAAGTTCACCTTTTATACTCTTTAATTCAGCAGCACTCCAAGCATTTTCAGTTGAATTAACAACCAACGGTGCCGGTGCACTTTTAATCGGTTTAAGCGCCGCAGCTTTCTTTGACTTAAGAACTGGCTTAGGCGGTGGCAACATCACTAATCGACGCTCTTCTACAACTGGTTGGGCATTGGCATTAGGCATTGTTGACGTAACTGAAATTGTGGTTGATGAACCAGATGTCGAAGTTTGTAACTTTGCTGGAAATGGTTTTCCTGGCGCCTTTTTAAATTTATTTTTCTTGGCTAAAGATGGCTTGACTATATTTGGAGAGCGCTTGGCAATCTTTTTCGCAGCTTTTTTGGGTGCAGGCTTCTTTGCAACGACCTTTTTTGTCACCTTTTTAGCAGGCTTTTTTGCTGCTGACTTCGAACTTTTCTTTGATGATTTCTTAAATAACTTCTTGATAGCCACGTTACCCCCGTAAGGGGGAAAGATTATGGCTTGGCCCAACTAATTACCAACCGCCACCCCCGTAAGGAATCCTGAGATGAAGATTTGGATTACTCCCGCGTTAGAATGCGGGGTGGATATGAATAAGAAGAGCAAGATTAATAGCTTGCCTGCGCAAATCGATCTTCCTGCAATGGAAGCGGGTATTCTCGATTTTTGGACCAAAAATCAGGTTTTTGAAAAGTCAGTTGAAAATAGGAATGGTGCAGCTCGCTGGAGTTTTTATGAAGGCCCGCCAACTGCAAATGGCAAGCCAGGTACACACCATATTGAAGCGCGAGTCTTTAAGGATTTATTTCCCCGCTTTCAGACAATGAAAGGCAAGCAAGTTATTCGAAAAGCTGGTTGGGATTGCCATGGTTTGCCGGTGGAGATCGCAGTTGAAAAAGAGTTAGGTTTCAAAGGTAAAGCTGATATTGAAAAATTTGGTGTGGCAGCCTTTAATGAAAAATGCAAAGAGTCAGTCCAGCGGCATGTTGATGAGTTTACGGATATGACAAAACGTATGGGCTTTTGGGTTGATTTCGATGAAGCCTACTGGACTATGTCGCCAGAATATATTGAGAGTGTTTGGTGGTCGCTTCAACAAATATGGAACAAGGGGTTATTGGTTCAAGATCATCGAGTTGCGCCGTACTGTCCAAGATGCGGAACTGGCTTATCAGATCATGAATTGGCCCAAGGTTATGAAACTATTAAAGACCCGTCAGTTTTTGTGCGCTTCCCAGCAACTTCTGGAAAACTTGCCGAATTAAAAGCAAGCCTGTTGGTTTGGACGACAACGCCTTGGACATTGGTATCAAACACAGCAGTTGCTGTAAACCCAAAGGTTGAGTATCAAGTAGTTGAAATAACCATTGATGAAAAGACTGAACGGTTAGTTGTAGCAACCGATTTAGCCGCAATCCTAGGAGAAGATAGGAAAGTAATTGCCACATTCATTGGCAAAGAACTTGAACATACAAAATATGCGCGGCCCTTTGATTTTGTTGAAATTAAAGAGGCGCATTTTGTCGTTCTAGCTGATTATGTGACGGTTGAAGATGGCACTGGTTTAGTTCACCAATCGCCAGCCTTTGGCGCAGATGATTTAGAGGTTTGTCGCAAGTACAACTTGCCAGTTGTAAATCCAGTTAATCCAGATGGTCTTTTCCAAAAAGAGGTGCCATTAATTGGCGGTGTGTTTTTCAAAGATGCTGATAAAGCTCTAATTAAGGATCTTAAGTCACGTGGTTTGATGTTCAAAAGTTTACAGTTTGAGCACTCCTACCCACATTGCTGGAGATGTCACACACCGCTGATGTATTACGCACAACCATCTTGGTATATAAAAACAACTGCAATTAAAGAGGATCTGCTTCGCGAGAATTCAACGACTAATTGGCATCCAGAGACAATTAAAACTGGCAGATTCGGTGACTGGCTGAATAACAATATTGACTGGGCA
>JBEGQQ010000025.1:0-15284 GCA_041180925.1 Actinomycetota bacterium | reverse complement strand
TGCCGGCAAGATAGTTATTATTTAGCACTACATTAACTTCTGAACTATTTTTACCAATTAGATTTAATTTACTGGTTACGCCATCCCAATTGAGATAAAAACCAGCAAATCCAGTTTCGGTCGCGACTGATCCGGCGATTAAATTCCCGAAAGCGCTTTTAACCCAAACTGGCGTACCAACTTCTACTCCTTTGGCTTCTAATACTTCGCCCGAAGTTGAAATTTTCCAACGCCAAATTTGTGTCGCATTTCCACGAGTAATGCTTTGCGGCGCAACCACGACATTATCTGGATTCAACGGCGCGCTTGCCGGTGGATTATTAATTGTTGTGGCAACTGCCCCACTGCCAAAAACTAAGAAATTTCCATCTGAATCTACTGACACAGCGCTCACAAAACTTTCAGTTGGGCCTGTTAATGGCATCTGCGGGCCACCTTCTAATTGCGCATAACCATTTTTTTCTAAATTACCAATCAATAAAATTGTATCTTTAGAAATTACAAAATTTGATGGAATAACATCAGCAGTTGCGCTTGGCAAAATTAAAAATGGTAAAAGTAATGCGACAAACCGTTTCAAGATTTAACCCAATTCAATTGAGCGATCGTGCGCTGCCTTCATTGCATTTGTCACAATTTTAGTTAAATCTGATTTTGCAAAATTGGCGAGCGCAGCGGCAGTTGTGCCATTTGGACTTGTGACATTTTCACGCAAAGTTCTTGCACTCTTACCGCTATTTTCCAATAACTTTGCCGCACCAATAAAGGTTTGTACCGTTAACTTAGTGGCATCAGCTTCGGAAAGTCCTAACTCTTTTGCCCCAGCAATCATCGCTTCCACAAATGCAAAAAAGTAAGCTGGGCCAGAGCCCGACGTGGCGGTAACTGCATCCTGCAACGCTTCATCGATTTCAATCGCAATCCCGGACGCATTTAGTAACTCAGCTACGAATTCTCGTTGCTGCAAATTTACCGATGCGCCAACAGAATATCCGGCGGCGCCTTGGCCAATTAGCGTAGGTGTATTTGGCATAACCCGAACAATTGGATTTTCACTGGCTAATCCTGCTGCGATGGTGGAAATTTTCTTGCCCGCAACAAAAGAAACAACAAGCGCGGTTGGATTTAATCCGCCCTTCAGTTCATTCAAAACTGAATCTAAATCTTGTGGCTTTACGACTACCAACAAAACTTCAGTTTTTGCTAAATCAGCGCCAATTTTGATGCCATAGAGATCAACTAATTCATCGCAGCGTTCACGCCGTTTTTCGATCACTGAAATCGAATTTGCATCGTGGCCTGCTTTTAAAAGTGCAGCAATCAACGCTTCACCCATAACGCCAGCACCAATGAGTGATATCTGTTTCATCTGATTTGTGGCCACAGCGAAAGGTTACCTGTATTGGTAGGCTTCGCGTCTTATGACAGAAATTGCTTCTGGTTTTACCCGAGATTGGGTTGAATTCACAGACCCAAATAATGCGGAAGCAATCTTTAAATGCGATTTAACTTGGCTCACCTCTAATTGGAGCTGTATCTACGGCTCGGGCTGTAAAGGTTTATTTAAAGATCGACCAAATGATGGTTGCTGCACTGAAGGTGCGATGTACTCCGATACCAAAGATGAACTTCGCGTAACTAAAGCGGCGAAGCGATTAACACCAGAGATGTGGCAGTTTTATAAGGAAGGCCACACTAAAACTGGAAAATTAAACATAAGTGAAAAAGATGAAGACGGCGAGCGCAAAACTCGCCAAGTTCAAAAATCTTGTATCTTTTTAAATCGCAAAGAATTTGATGGCCAATTTGGCTGCGCACTGCATCACCTTGCGCTAAAAGAAGGAAAAAATCCGCTGGAATTAAAACCAGATGTTTGTTGGCAATTACCGATTCGCCGCAGTTACGAATTACGACCTGTCGCCGAACACGAATCGCTCGTTACCGTAATTGGTGAATACGAACGCCTTGGCTGGGGCGAAGGCGGCGAAGATTTTGATTGGTACTGCACAAGTAATACCGAAGCGCATGTTGGTAAAGAACCAGTTTATAAATCGAATAAGGCCGAACTTGTCGCCTTGATGGGCGAAGCGGCCTACAAAATTTTGGCGAAAATATGTGATTCTCGAATGGAACTTTTAGATAAACGTAATTTGCCGTTATTTATTAATCACCACCCAGCAACGCTAGCTAATAAATAGTCACCGCTAAGTCCTAAGATTTAACTTATGGCCCGCGCAAAAGAAGAGATCTTTCGCTGTAGCGAATGTGGTTGGAGTAGCGCCAAATGGGTTGGCCGCTGCGGTGAATGCCAAGCTTGGGGTAGCGTCGAAGAGGTTGGCGCACCAAAGAAACTTTCATTAGTTGCGGGAAAAGTTACTTCACCAGCAACTCCTATTGGCGATGTCGATTTATTATCGGCAAAAGCGCGCGCTACCGGAATCGAAGAGTTAGATCGCGTCTTAGGAGGTGGTTTAGTTCCTGGCGCAGCGATTTTGTTAGCTGGCGAACCTGGCGTTGGAAAATCCACATTATTACTTTCAGTGGCGGCAAAAGTAGTACGTAACGGAATCAATTCGCTATACATCAGCGGCGAAGAATCGGCTGCCCAAGTTCGACTTCGCGCCGAGCGAATTGGCGCAGTTGATCAAAAATTATGGCTAGCAGCCGAAACTGATTTAAGTTCGGTGATTGCCCATATTGATTCGGTAAAACCGCAATTATTAATTATCGATAGCGTGCAGACCGTCGGTAGCACCACAGTTGATGGCGCACCTGGTGGGGTCACCCAAGTTCGCGAAGTTGCTGGCGCCTTAATTAGAATCGCAAAAGAGCGTGACATAACTTTGCTACTAGTTGGCCATGTAACTAAAGATGGTTCGATTGCCGGACCACGTCTACTCGAACATATCGTCGATGTAGTTTTGAATTTTGAAGGCGAACGTCATTCACGTCTTCGCTTAGTTCGGGCAATTAAAAATCGCTTTGGCGCTAGCGATGAAGTTGGCTGTTTTGATTTAACTGATACCGGCATCGAAGGCGTTGCCGATCCAACTGGATTATTTACTTCGCGCCATGTTGAACCAGTTCCAGGTACCTGTGTAACGGTCACGCTAGAAGGGCGCCGCCCGTTACTCGCCGAAATTCAAGCGCTAGTTAGCGCTGGCCGCGGAAATGATTTTGGAAATGCCCGTCGAGTTACAAGTGGCATGGATTCATCGCGCACCTCAATGACTTTGGCGGTTCTAGAACTTCGCGCAAATGTCCGCTTAAGTGGTCGCGATGTTTATGTAGCAACAGTTGGCGGTATGAAAATGAGTGAACCAGCGGCAGATTTAGCTGCAGCGCTGGCAATTGCCTCAGCTGCAAAAGGCTTAGCTTTGCCTGCAGATTTAGTAGCGATTGGTGAAGTTGGTTTAGCTGGCGAAATCAGAAAAGTATCTGGCGTAAAACGCAGATTAGAAGAGGCGTTCCGATTAGGTTTCAAACGGGCCTTGGTTCCGACAGGATCTGATGTAAAAATTGCCGGGATGGAAATTGTTGAAGTAAATCGAATTGACACGGCACTTACTAAGGTAAAAATTTGATTTTCTTAACGGTTCTAGCCGTAGTTTTTTTAGCTAATGTTGTTCCAGCTTTTGCACCACCAACTTGGACACTATTAGTTCTATTTACAATTAATTACAATGTCGCACCAATTCCATTAGTTATCTGTGGCGTGATCGCGGCAACTCTTGGCCGCTGGGTGCTGGCGTTATATTTTCGGAAATTTGCCGCTGTACTTCCTAAACGTTGGGTCAGCAATATGGAGAGCGCCGGCCAATATTTCACGGCCAATCCAGATCGCAAATTTGGCATTTTGACTTTATTTTTAGTTTCGCCAATTTCATCTGCGCAACTATTTGAAGCTGCTGGAATTATGAAAAATCTGAAGTTGCGTCCGTTGCTTCTGGCTTTTGCGGCCGGCCGGACCATCTCCTACTCGTTCTATGTTTTATCAGCGCGCACGTTAAAAGAGACAAACTTTGGCGAAATTATTGTTAACAACTTAAAGAGCCCGATTGCAATTGCAGCCCAAATTGCCATGATTGTTGGTTTGATTGCGCTGGGCAACGTTAAGTGGCGCCGTTAAGCAGGATTATGCGGAAGGCGTTTGCGCTAAATCTTCTGGTGAATCTGGTGTATTCGCCTTCGCATTTCCAACAAAGGTGAACTCATCATCTTTTGCATCAACCAAAATGATTTCGCCATCAGACAATTCGCCAAAGAGAATCCGCTCAGAAATTGGATCTTCGATATCGCGTTGAATTGTGCGACGGAGTGGACGTGCGCCAAGTAATGGGTCATAACCCTTCTTAGCTAACAAATCTTTTGCAGCTTGTGTTAATTCGATACCCATATCTTTTGCACGTAACCGCTCGTCCAGGCTCGCAATCATCAAATCAACAATCTGGATGATCTGATCTTGCGTCAACTGGTGGAAGACGATTACATCATCGATACGATTTAAGAATTCTGGGCGGAAGTGGTTCTTCAACTCTTCGCCAACTTTGCCCTTCATCCGCTCGTAATTTGTTAAATCGTCATCGCTATTTGCAAAGCCCAAACCAAGGCTCTTTGAAATATCGCGAGTACCTAAGTTTGTGGTCATGATGATGATGGTGTTCTTGAAATCAACGGTGCGACCTTGCGCATCAGTTAAACGACCATCTTCCAAAACCTGCAATAGTGAATTAAAGATATCTGGGTGCGCTTTTTCGATTTCATCAAAGAGCACTACTGAGAATGGTCGACGACGAACTTTCTCGGTTAATTGGCCACCCTCGTCGTAACCCACATATCCTGGAGGAGCGCCGAATAAACGTGAAGCGGTATGACGTTCGGAGTATTCCGACATATCAAGTTGAATCAACGCATCAGCATCGCCAAATAAGAACTGCGCCAATGTGCGAGAAAGTTCAGTTTTACCAACGCCTGAAGGTCCGGCAAAAATAAATGAGCCACCAGGGCGGCGAGGATCTTTAAGACCAGCACGAGTACGACGAATTGCCTGTGACAAAGCTTTAATTGCTTGCTCTTGTCCGATTACGCGCTTATGTAACTCTTCTTCCATGCGAAGCAAGCGCGCAGTCTCTTCTTCGGTCAACTTAAATACTGGAATACCAGTAGACGCCGAAAGAACTTGGGCAATTAACTCTTCGTCAACTTCAGTCACCTGATCAAGATCGCCAGATTTCCAAGCTTTCTCTTTCTCGGCGCGTTCGTTAATTAAATTCTTTTCATCATCGCGAAGCGCTGCTGCTTTTTCAAAATCCTGACCGTCAATTGCAGATTCTTTGTCGTGGCGAATTTTTGCAATTCGGTCATCGTATTCGCGGATCTCTGGCGGCACAGTCATGCGCTTGATTCGAAGTCTAGAACCAGCTTCATCAATTAAATCGATCGCCTTATCTGGCAAGAAGCGATCGGAAATATAACGATCGGCCATATTCGCTGCAGCAGATAACGCGCCATCGGTAATTGAAACTCGGTGATGAGTTTCGTAACGATCGCGTAGGCCTTTCAAAATTTCAATAGTGTGTGCAACAGATGGCTCTTTAACTTGAATTGGTTGGAACCGGCGCTCAAGAGCGGCATCTTTTTCTAAGTGCTTGCGATATTCATCCAAAGTGGTCGCGCCAATTGTTTGTAATTCACCACGAGCCAACATCGGCTTCAAAATTGAAGCGGCATCAATCGCACCTTCGGCAGCGCCTGCGCCAACCAAAGTATGGATTTCGTCAATAAAGATAATGATGTCGCCGCGAGTTTTAATCTCTTTCAAAACCTTCTTTAGCCGCTCTTCAAAATCACCGCGGTAGCGTGATCCAGCAACTAAGGCGCCTAGATCTAATGAGTAAAGTTGTTTATCTTTTAAAGTTTCTGGCACATCGCCGCGAACAATTGCTTGCGCTAAACCTTCAACCACAGCAGTTTTACCAACGCCAGGTTCGCCAATTAATACTGGATTATTTTTGGTACGACGAGAAAGTATCTGCATTACGCGTTCGATTTCGTTATCGCGACCAATTACTGGATCCAATTTAGCTTCGCGCGCTGCTTGAGTTAAGTTGCGACCAAATTGATCTAAAACTAACGATGTGGCTGGTGTGCCTTCGGCTGGACCGCCGGCTGCAACTGCTTCTTTTCCTTGGTAACCAGATAGCAATTGAATAACGGTATTGCGAACTCGAGATAGATCTGCACCTAGCTTTACTAAAACTTGGGCAGCTACGCCTTCACCTTCGCGAATTAAGCCAAGCAAAATATGTTCGGTGCCAATGTAGTTGTGGCCTAGTTGTAACGCTTCGCGAAGTGATAGTTCTAAAACTTTTTTAGCGCGTGGTGTAAATGGAATGTGGCCACTAGGTGCTTGTTGTCCTTGGCCAATAATTTCTTCAACTTGTCCGCGTACGCCATCTAAAGAAATTCCCATACCTTCAAGCGCTTTTGCGGCAACGCCTTCACCTTCGTGAATCAAGCCAAGCAAAATATGTTCGGTGCCGATGTAATTGTGATTGAGCATGCGAGCTTCTTCTTGCGCGAGAACAACAACGCGACGAGCTCGGTCGGTAAAGCGCTCAAACATCCGTAGGCCTCCTTAGGGCGATTACAAATAGCCTAATGGCCTTTGTACTCCTTGAGTAACACTAGATCTGGGGTTTTTATGCCCGATTTCCTACAGGATTTTGAGCATTCGGGTGTTGCCGAGCGTATTTGGTTTCACGCTCTCCAGATCTAAGAACTCGGCCACACCTGCGTCATATGAGCGAAGCAGCTCAGCATAAACCTCCGGCTCCACCGGTGCGCTTTCGATCTCGTTAAATCCATGTTTTCCAAAAAATTCTGTTTCAAAAGTAAGGCAGAAAATTTTCTTTACGCCAACTTCTTTAGCTCGATTAATTAGCGTTTCCAAAATTTGATGGCCAATTCCTTGGCCACGCAACTCTTCCAAAACTGCAACAGTTCGAACTTCTGCTAAATCTTCCCAAAGAATATGGAGTGCACCGCAACCAACTACTTGCCCATCTATTTCTGCAACTACGAATTCTTGAGTTTGTTCGTAAAGC
Organism: Actinomycetota bacterium; assembly: GCA_041180925.1. Classification (GTDB taxonomy): domain Bacteria; phylum Actinomycetota; class Actinomycetes; order Nanopelagicales; family Nanopelagicaceae; genus ZLKRG08. The sequence continues at coordinate 8,178 of JBEGQQ010000025.1, read as the reverse complement.
GTCACGGTCTCTTTTTTTAATAATCTTCGACCTGCCGAATAGGCATCAACAATTTTGCGAATGGTTTTTACATCGCTAGTACGAGCGCGCCGTACCGTAATCATTCTGGTTTAACTAACGGGAACAAAATAGTTTCGCGAATTCCAAGTCCAGTGAGCGCCATCAATAATCGATCTGCGCCCATACCCATGCCACCTGTTGGCGGCATCCCAAATTCCATGGCTCGCAAGAAATCTTCATCAACTTGCATCGCTTCGAGATCACCTTTTGCAGCCAATCGCGATTGTTCAACTAATCGATCACGTTGGATTACTGGATCGACCAATTCGGAATAACCAGTAGCTAATTCAAATCCGAGAATATATAAATCCCATTTTTCGGCAACGCCTGGCGTTTCGCGGTGTGCGCGCACTAATGGTGAAGTATCGACTGGAAAACCCATCACAAAAGTCGGTTCGATTAATTCATCTTTAGCTACCTGCTCAAAGATTTCTTCCGCCAATTTTCCAGTAACCCATTTTGGGTCTACTTTTATGCCTAGTTTTTCGGCGATTTTTTTCAAATCTTCATACGGGGTAAGCGCCGTAACTTCTTGTCCGACGCCCTTTGAAATTGCTTCGTACAACGAAATCTCTTTCCAGTTTCCGCCTAAATTAATTTCGCGGCCATCATGATGTTTCACAACATGGCTGCCAAATACATCTTGCGCTGCATTTTGAATTAACTCTTTAGTTAGCGCTGCAATTGATTTCCAGTCGCCATATGCCTGGTAGCTTTCAATCATCGCAAACTCTGGCGAGTGGCTGGAGTCGGCGCCTTCATTTCGGAAATTGCGATTAATTTCAAATACTCGTTCGATGCCACCAACCACGCACCGCTTTAAGAAAAGTTCTGGTGCAATCCGTAGATAAAGATCAATGTCGTAGGCATTTGATTTGGTGACAAATGGCCGCGCCGCAGCACCACCGTGTTGCACCTGCAACATTGGAGTTTCGACTTCAATAAAATCATGTTTGGCAAAAGTATTACGTAGCGAATTCATCACTTTCGGCCGAAGTCGCGCAATTTCACGAGCTTCGGGGCGCACAATTAAATCAACATAACGTTGGCGAACTCGAGTCTCTTCATTTAATGGATTATGTTCGTTTGGCAATGGGCGAAGCGCTTTCGCAGCCAAGGTCCAAGAGTTTGCAAGAATCGAAAGCTCGCCGCGTTTGGAAGAAATAATTTCTCCGGTAACTGAAACAATGTCACCTAAATCAATGTCGCTCTTCCAACTTTCCAAAGATTCAGCGCCAATTTTGTCTAAGCTAAACATTGCTTGTAATTCAGTGCCATCACCTTCGCGTAGCGCTGCAAAACAAAGTTTTCCAGTATCGCGTTTAAAAATAATTCGACCTGTTACCGATTGAATATCACCAGTAGTTGTATCGATTTCCAAATTCGCATATTTTTCGCGGATTTGCGCCAAAGTTATGGTCCGTTCAACAGAAACGGGATATGGCTCGATACCTTGCGCTAATAAGCTTTCGCGCTTTTCGCGGCGGATGCGCAGCTGTTCTGGTAAATCATCGTCGGCCATGATGCGGGCGAGTCTATCGGTTTACTTATTTCGTTCGTGAATTAACCGAAGTCCAATCAACGTTAAATCTGGCTCATACCTATCAAGATTTTCGGCGACCCCATAAATCAGCGGTGCCAAGCCACCAGTAGCGATGACAGTTGGCCGTTCGTTATATGTTGCTTCGATTTCCGATGAGATGCGATCAACTAAACCATCAACTTGTCCTGCAAATCCAAAAATAGTTCCAGATTGCAAAGCTTCGACAGTGTTCTTACCGATCACCGATTTTGGTTTTACCAATTCCACTTTTCGAAGTTGCGCTGCACGAGCTGCCAAAGCATCTACCGATATTTCAATTCCGGGCGCTAAAGCACCGCCTAAGAATTCACCTTTTGGTGAGACCACATCTAAATTAGTCGAGGTACCGAAATCCACCACAATTGCTGGGCCGCCATAAAGCGTGTGCGCCGCTAAGGTATTTACGATTCGATCTGAACCAATCTCTTTTGGATTATCAACTAGAAGTGGCACCCCAGTTTTAATTCCTGGCTCCACAATTGTGGTTGGCAAATCTGGAAAATACTGGCCGATCATCGAACGAAGTTCGCGAAGCGTTGCTGGCACAGTTGAACAAACCGACAACCCTGTTAATTGCAGATCATCAATTAGCGCGCTGTATTGCAACCATAATTCATCTGCCGTATTCCGTGGATCGGTTTTTACGCGCCAACTATGAACTAAATCTTCCCCTAAAAAGGTGCCTAAAACCGTTTGAGTATTTCCAACATCGACGGTAAGTAACATCTATTTGCCTTCCTTAAAATCTAATCCGATATCAAATGCCGGAGCAGAATGAGTCAGCGCACCTACGGCAATGAAATCCACGCCAGTTACCGCATAAGCCTTAGCATTTTCTAAAGTAATTCCGCCCGATGCTTCTAATTTAAATGCGCCATTTACTAGCGCAACTGCTTTGATGCAATCGACAGGTTCAAAGTTGTCTAACAAAACTAAATCCGGGCGAAGCGGGATAACTTCTTTTAGCTGTTCTAAATTATCAACTTCAATTTCGATTGGTAGGCCAAGTGGTTTTACCCGTTCAATTGCTGCCGTAATGCTGCCAGCTGCTTGGATGTGATTATCTTTGATCAAGATGGCATCGCTTAAACCCAATCGATGATTAGTTCCGCCACCAAAGGCAACTGCTTCTTTCTCTAAATCTCTAAAGCCAGGTGTGGTTTTTCGAGTATCGCGAACTTTGCAATTGTTACCTTCCAAAGTTTTAACCCAATGGTTGGTGGTGGTAGCGATGCCACTTAAATGGGTTAAAAAATTTAGCGCGGTACGTTCGGCTAATAATATTTTTCGGGTATTTCCAGTGACGCTAATTAATTTTTGACCTTTATGAACCCGATCGCCATCTTTGGTAATAACGTCAATTTCGGTTAACCCAACTCGCTTTAAAACTGCAACTGCCGCGGTGATTCCGGCGACGACTCCTTCGCCGCGAGCAACAAATTCCGCTGTGGAATTAGCATCAGCCGCAATTGTGGCCTCCGAAGTTACATCGCTACCGCCGCGCAAATCTTCGGCAAGTGCTAGTTCAATTAAAGTATCCAGATTCATGAAGCCACCTCTTCATAACTAACTTCAAATTGATCATCTATTAAATGTAAATTAATTCGTTTCTGCCAATTTTTGGCTGGTTCTGGAAAATCTTCCCGCCAATGCGACCCGCGAGTTTCTTCTCTTAATAGCGCTGCTTTCAAAATCGCCTGTGCTAATTGATAAAGGTTTGTGGTTTCCCAACTCTTTGTTGCAGGTGCATTACTTGTGCGATGGCGAATTTCGCTAAGGGTAATTGCAGTTGCAGTTAGCGATTCTTTGGAACGCAACACACCAGCACCCTCGCTCATTGCATGTTGAATAACGCTACGCAAATTGGCGTCAATCAGAATACTTTTCTCTTCATTTTTAACTGGTTGACCAAATGGTCGGCGATTAGCGGCGATATGTTCGGCAATTCGGGCGCTAAAAACTAATCCTTCTAATAATGAATTTGAAGCTAAGCGATTGGCCCCGTGCACACCGGAGCACGCAGTTTCACCGCAAGCATAAAGTCCGGTAATGCTACTTAGTCCATTTAAATCAACTCGAATTCCGCCAGATGCATAATGCGATGCTGGCGCTACTGGAATTAAATCTTTTGTCGGGTTAATTCCATTAGCCAAGCACGATGAATAAATAGTGGGAAATCTTTCGGCGAAATTTTCTAAGTGGCGGGCATCTAACCAAACATGAGGAATTTGCCGCTCTTCCATCTGGCGCATGATCGCCTTTGCCACAACATCGCGCGGTGCTAGTTCGGCCAATTTATGTTGTCCGACCATAAATCTTTTACCTTCATCATCTATTAAATAAGCGCCTTCACCGCGAACTGCTTCACTTATTAGCGGTTGCTGCCCTTCATGTTTTTCACCTAACCACAAAACAGTTGGATGAAATTGAATAAATTCCACATCGGAAATTTTTGCGCCCGCGCGCATTGCTAGCGCAACGCCATCACCAGTTGATACTGCTGGATTAGTGCTCTCTTGGAAAACTTGCCCCAGGCCCCCGGTTGCAAGCACCACGGCGCCGGCGATAATTTGGCCAACGCCATCGCGCGAACCTTCACCAATAACGTGCAAAGTGACGCCACAAACAGCGCCACTTTTATCTTTTAGCGCATCTAAAACCAGCGCATGTTCAATCACTTCAATTCCTTGATCTTCCCGAACGGCAGCTAATAATGCGCGAGAAATTTCGGCGCCAGTCGCATCACCGCCCGCATGCAAAATTCGATTTTTTAAATGGCCACCTTCGCGAGTTACTGAAAATTCACCACTCGCCTCTTTATCAAATACCGCACCGCGTGCAATTAATTTTCGAACTGCTTCTGGACCTTCAGTTACTAAAACTTTTACCGCAGCCACATCACATAACCCAGCGCCAGCAACTAGCGTGTCTCGTTCGTGTTCGGCTGGTGAATCACCCGGACCTAACGCTGCAGCGATCCCACCTTGCGCCCACTTAGTTGAACCTTCATCAATAAAAGATTTTGTTACCAGTAAAACCGACAAACCTAAAGTTCGCGCATGTAGCGCAGTAGTTAATCCAGCGATGCCCGAACCAACAACCACCACATCGGCATGTTGGCTCCAACCAGGTTCGGGCGCTAATAACTTCATGCGATAACCATATTGTCGATTAAGCGCACTCCGCCAATTGTTCCGGCAATCAAAGCTCGCTTCTGCTTGGTATCGGATTTTGCAACTTCAAAAGTTTCCTCATCAATCACCACTGCATAATCTTTCTTAAACCGTGGTTCGCTACTGAAATCAAAAGTGCCGCTTTTAAGCGCGCGGTAAATAACGGTGGCGGCGCTTCGATCTTCTGGCGAAAGTCGAACATTTCGCGAAGACATCGCTAAACCGTCGGATTCTCGAATTGTCGGCAGTCCCACAATTTCGACTCCGGAATTAAATTTTTTAATTAAAAATAATTGTTGAAAATCTTTCTCGCCAAAATATGCTTTATCTGGTTTAACCAAATCAAAAAGTCGTTGCACCACAGTTAAAACGCCGGCAAAATGTCCTGGCCGTGCTGCTCCTTCATAAAGCTCACCAATTGGCCCCGCATCAATTAATTTAATTTCTGCTGGATAAATTTCTTCATAAGTTGGAAACCAAACTTCGGTTGCGCCAGCCGCAAGTGCTAATTCCTGATCGCGCTCTGGCGTCCGCGGATACTTTGCTAGATCTTCAGCATCGTTAAACTGCAGCGGATTAACAAAAATGCTAACAATTACCTGATCGCACTCTTTTGCGGCAGCGGTTATTAACGATGCATGGCCAGCATGCAACGCACCCATTGTTGGGACCAACCCTTTAACCATTTTTACTCCAGTCCACTTGGGTACCGGGCAATAGCAATTCTATTCCAAATTCTTCAATAGCTGATCCACGCGACCGTGCGTGATTAATTCGGCATCTGGATCAATTGAAAGCCACGGTGCTAAAACAAACTCTCGCTCGTGAGCTCGCGGATGCGGCAAAGTAAGTTCTTCGGCGCTACTTAAAATCGAACCATATTGAATTAAATCTAAATCAATATTTCGCGGCCCCCAACGCAAATCCCGTTTTCGCCCCATCGCCTTTTCAATTCCGTGCAATAACGAAAGCAGTTCAGTAGCTGGTAAATCGCTCTCCAAAATTACAATCGCATTTAAGAAATTAGGTTGATCAGTAAAGCCGACTGGTTTAGTTTCAAAGTATTTCGAGATTGCTTTAACTTCGGTAGCTTCTTTTAAAAGCGCGATTGCTAAATCAAGATTTTCTTTTGGCTCGGATAAATTTGATCCGAGCGAAATTACGGCCTTCATCGCCAAGTTGTGATTGTGACCGAAACATCTTCGGCGCTTACGCCAAGTGGCGCTGATGGTTTATGCACTGTAATTGTTACCGAATCTAATTTTGAAAATTCTGAAATCAACCGCTGACCGATTCGGCCCGCTAATTTCTCAATTAAATTGCAAGGTTCGCCAGTTATTTCAGCTAAAACTGATTTAGCTATCGCGCCATAATCCACGCTCTCTGTTAAGTCATCACTTTGCGCAGCAGCCGTTAAATCTAAATCCGCTGCCACATCAACAAAAAACTCTTGACCAATTTCGCGCTCGTTCGCAAAAACGCCGTGATAGCCGTAACCCTTAATTCCTTTAATCTCAATCATAAATTTTTTATCGCTGCTTTATGTGGAGCTACCGAATGTGTGCGCACCGCCCAAATATCTTGCTTTGCCATTAACGCTGTCAACTTTATCGACTCAGCTTCGCTGCCATTTAAAAATCTTTTCCGCGAACCACCAATCAATAATGGATAGCCCAGCTTTTTGAATTCAGCGATGTTATTTACGATTTCCCAATTCTGTTCTACATTTTTTGCAAAACCCAAACCGGGATCTAAAATCAAATTCTCTTTTTTTATTCCTGCGGCCAAGGCCAATTCAACTTGCGCTAATAATTCAGCGATAACTTCGGAAACCACGTCGCCATAAATCGCTTTTTGATCCATCTCAGTTGAATAGCCCCGCCAATGCATCAACACATATGGCACGCCCAATTTGGCAACAGTTTCAAACATCTGTGGATCCGATTTCCCACCAGAAACATCATTAATTATGTCGGCGCCAGATTGGGCCGCCACATTTGATCGCATCGTATCGATGCTGACTTTGGCACCGCGTTTTTTTAACTCGGTTATTACTGGCAATACTCGAGCTAACTCTTCGGCTTCGGTTACACGTGTTGCGCCAGGCCGAGTTGATTCACCGCCCACATCAATAATGTCGACGCCTTCGGCCATCATCTCTAAACCGCGAGCAATCGCATCTTCGGGATCTAAATATTTACCACCATCTGAAAAAGAATCTGGCGTGACATTTAAAATGCCCATTACCAGCGTCATTAGCGGTTTGTAATTAACGAAATTGCTTCGGCGCGGGTTGCGCTATCACGCAATACACCGCGAACAGCTGAAGTTACGGTGCGAGCTTCAGTCTTTTTAACTCCGCGCATTGACATACATAAATGTTCGCAATCGATGATCACGATTACTCCGGCTGGTTTTAAAATTTCCACCATGGCATCTGCAATTTGGGATGTTAACCGCTCTTGTACTTGTGGCCGCCGCGCAAATAAATCAACTAACCGCGCAACTTTTGATAACCCGGTAATTTTTCCATTTGGAATGTAACCAACGTGGGCAACGCCATGGAATGGCGTCAAATGATGTTCGCAATGCGAAAAAACTTCGATGTCGCGAATAATTACTAACTCTTCATGTCCGATATCGAAAGTTGTGGTTAAAACTTCTTCTGGGTTCTGCCAAAGTCCGGCAAAATTTTCGGAAAATGCGCGAGCAACTCGAGCAGGCGTATCTTTTAACCCTTCGCGCTCTGGATCTTCACCAAGGGCGGCTAATAATTCTTTTACCGCCGCTTCGGCGCGCTTAGCGTCATAAGGATGAAGCGCGCGACCATCGTGCGCTCCCATGGTTACTTTGTTGACGTCACTCACTCTGATTTTTCTTTAGTTTTACGTGGCGCGCGCTTTTTTGGTGTCCCTTCAGTTGGGATTGCAACTGGTGGTTGCGATGAAGGTTTCCGAGTTGCCGAACCAGTCCAAGCTGGACGCTTTGCAACTGGTTTCACGCCAGAAAAAATTTCAGCAATCTCTTCTTTATTTAGTGTCTCTTTATCTAATAATTCGATAACTAATTTATCGAGAATAGCTCGGTTATCCACCAAAATATCGAAAGCTTCTTGATGTGCTCGTTCGATTAATTTACGGATTTCACCATCAACTACTGCTGCTAAATTCTCGGAATAATCTTTCTGATGTGAAAGTTCACGTCCTAAAAATGGTTCGCCCGAAGTGGCACCAAGTTTTACGGCGCCGATTGCTTCCGTCATTCCGTATTGGGTAACCATTGAGCGAGCTAACGCAGTCGCCTTTTCAATATCGTTACTTGCCCCAGTTGATGGGTCATGGAAAATCAATTCTTCGGCAGCGC
>JBEGQQ010000024.1:0-13479 GCA_041180925.1 Actinomycetota bacterium | reverse complement strand
TTACCGGCAACGATGGCGAAGAAACTAAAAAATCTAAAATTAAAAACGCGTGCTGAAGCTATAACCAAAAACGGGGTCCGAACCAACAAAGGCTTAATTCGCGCCGAGCAGGTAATTGTTGCTTCCGATTTATCGACTGCAGCTCAATTATTAGATATTGAAACTGTGCCGGACCAAGTTGGCTGCACAACTTGGTATCACGTTCCGGATTATGCGCCAAGTAACGATCAAAATCTATTACTAGATGGCATGCGCAGTGGCCCAGTAGTAAATTCGATTGTAATTAGTAACTTGATGAAAAGTTATGCCCCGACAGGTAAATCATTGATTTCAACTACCACGATTTCGCGGGCAACTGAATCTGAAGTGCGCCGGCAATTAGCAACAATGTGGGATGCGCCAACTAAAAATTGGGAGCTAATTGCTAAATATGAAATTCCAAGTGCGTTGCCATTAGCGGCAGTTGGCTCGCGACTTATAAATACTTGTCGGATTGCACCTGGTCGTTATGTTGCGGGGGATTGGCGTGAATCGCCATCGCAAAATGGCGCTTTAAAATCTGGCCGCCGCGCTGCACAAAATGTAATTAGTGCGCTAACGCGTTAATTCTTCGAGCGCAACCCCAATATGCGGATAGTCGAAGTTAAAACCATGGTCTGTTAAAACTTTTGGAATAACTCGTTTGGAGCCTAGAACTTCTACGGCAAATCCACCTAAGACAATTTTTAGAGCAAAAGCTGGTGCTGGAATTAACGCAGGTCGCTTTAACGCACGAGCAAGTGCTGCTGTGAATTCTTGGTTTGTTACCGGATTAGGTGCCGTTAAATTTACAACGCCATGAACTGGATTGTTAAGTAAAAATTCAATCGCGCGAATTTGATCGTGCAACGTAATCCAAGACCAGTATTGATGGCCATTGCCGAGTTTGCCACCAAGTCCTAATTTAAATAGCAAAAGCATTCGACTTAGAGCGCCACCAGTTGGATCTAAAACTAACCCGGTGCGAATCTTCACCACGCGAACGCCTTGAGCCTGATCTGCTGCAGATTCCCATTCGCGGCAGACGGTGGCAAGGAAATCATCACCACCGCGATCTTCTTCAGTTACTGCGCGATCTCCAGTTTCGCCATACCAGCCAATTGCGCTTGCCGATATAAAAACCTCTGGTTGTAGTTGTGTTACCGCATTTGCGATTGTGGTCGTGCCAAGTAATCTGGAATTTAAAATTTCAGAGCGATATTTTGCAGTCCAACGGCGATCGCCAACGCCAGCACCTGCTAGGTGAATCACCGCATCGACTCCGGCTAGCGCATCAAGATCAACATATCCAGTTTTTGGATCCCACTGAACTTCTTCACTATTTATCGGTGCGCGGCGAACCAGCTTCAAAACTTGATGTCCTTGTGCGCGCAAATGTCCAACTAACGCACTTCCGATTAAGCCCGAAGCTCCCGTGATTGCAATCTTTTTAGAACTCAATTAATTAAAGTCCTAAATCTGCTTCAAAATTTCCAGATTCGAGGCGATCTTTTAGCGTTACTAAGAAACGAGCTGCATCAGCGCCATCAACAATCCGGTGATCGTAGGAAAGTGCTAAATAAACCATCGAGCGAATCGCAATCGTTTCACTGCCATCAGCCGCTTTTACAACTACCGGACGCTTAACGATGGAACCCAAACCAAGAATTGCAACTTGTGGTTGATTAATAATCGGGGTATCAAATAGCGCACCGCGGGAACCAGTATTTGTAAGTGTAAATGTTCCGCCACCTAATTCATCTGGCGTTACTTTGTTATCACGAGTACGCGCTGCTAAATCAGCAATCTTGCGAGCAATGCCACCCATATTTAAATCACCCGCATTATGGATAACTGGAACTAGTAAACCGCGCTCGGTATCAACTGCAATCGCTAAATGCTCCGCCCCGTGATAGGTAATTTGATCGCCTTCAATTGAAGCATTAACTACTGGATGTTGCTTAAGTGCTTCGCAAACTGCGACCGCGAAAAATGGCATAAATGAAAGTTTGACGCCTTCACGGGCTTCAAAAGAACTCTTTGCTTTATCGCGAAGTCGGGCAATCTTGGTGACATCTACTTCAATCACGGTAGTTAATTGCGCGCTAACTTGTAGAGATTGCACCATCCGTTCGGCAATAACTTTGCGAAGGCGCGACATTGGAACTTTCGTGCCACGAAGTGGTGAAACTGCAACAGGAGCTTTTGGCGCTGTGGACTGGGTTGTTGTGGATACCGAAGCGGTTGGAGCTGCAGGTTTTGCCGCAGCTTCGATATCTTCTTTTCTAATTCTTCCACCAACACCAGTGCCGCGAACTTGTGAAAGATTTACGCCAAGTTCATTAGCTAGCTTTCGAACAATCGGTGTTACATATGCATCGGTTGGTTGTGCTGAAACCGGTGCCGGTGTTTGCGCCGGTGTTTGTATTGGCGCTGGGGTAGCAACTGGTTGAACTGGAGTTTGTACCGGAGTTTGTACTGGCGGTGTTGGAGTTGGCGCTGGTGCGGCAACTGGCGCTGCACCTTGGCCGCCAATTACTCCGAGGCGACCACCAACTGGCACTGTTGTATCTGCTGGTACATCAATTGATAAAAGTGTTCCAGCAACTGGTGATGGAATTTCGGTATCAACTTTGTCGGTCGAAACTTCTAGTAGCGCTTCATCAACTTTTACCGAATCGCCAACTTTCTTAAGCCAGCGAGTAACTGTTCCTTCAGAAACTGATTCACCAAGAGCTGGCATTGTGATTACAGTTCCAGATGAATTTGCTGCAGCCGGTGCCGCAGGTGCAGCAGATGCGACTGGTGCAACTGGCGCTGCCGGAGGAGTAACTGGAGCGGCTGGGGCTGCTGCAACTGGCGCTGCTGGAGCAGCTGCAACTGGCGCTGCGCCATCTGCCGCGATGATTGCTAACTCGGCACCAACTGGAACTGTTTGATCTGGACCGACAACAATTTTCTGTAAGACACCTGCAGATGGTGACGGAATTTCGGTATCAACTTTGTCAGTAGAAACTTCAAGGAGTGGCTCATCTAGTTTTACAACGTCACCTTCTTTTTTAAGCCAACGAGTAACGGTTCCTTCAGTAACGGATTCGCCAAGAGCTGGCATCTTTACTGAAAAGCTCATCTCTTCCTTCTTTCTTCTACCAGGTGAATATTAACCGTGTGCGTGTAGCGGTTTACCAGCAAGGGCTAGGTGGGCTTCGCCAAGTGCTTCAGACATAGTTGGGTGAGCATGAATTAACGGTGCCACATCATCCGCACTCGCCTCCCAATTGAAAATTAATTGCGCTTCAGCTAATAGTTCGCCGACTCGTGCGCCAACCATATGGATCCCAAGAACTGGACCATTTTTTGCTGCAACTAACTTGATGGAACCAGCAGTTTTCAAAATATTTGCTTTGCCATTTCCAGCTAAATCATAAGTTAATTCCACAACATCAAAGCCACGCTCTTTTGCGGTTGCGGTCGATAATCCAACTGAGGCGACTTCTGGTTCCGAATAAGTAACCCGTGGAACCCCGTCGTAATTAATTGGCCGCGGGTTTAATCCAGCAATCTCTTCGGCAACCAAAATTCCTTCTTGGAATCCAACGTGTGCCAATTGGAGCGTTGGAATTAAATCGCCAACTGCCCAAATTCCAGGCACTGAAGTGCGGCATTTGTTATCAACCAAAATATGTCCGCGATCCATTTTGATTCCAGCTTCTTCGTAACCCAAACCTTGCGAAACTGGACCGCGGCCAACTGCGACCAATAAAAGATCTGCGGTGAAACTCTTGCCGTTTTCCAAAGTGACGGTAACGCCATTGCTATCGACTTTGTGAGATTGGAACTTTGTGCCCACCTCAAAATTTATTCCGCGCTTACGGAATGCACGTTCAATTTGTTTAGACGAAGATTCATCTTCTAACGCAATCAATCGCGGCAAACCTTCGATGATGGTGACTTCCGCGCCAAAAGATTTCCAAACCGATGCAAATTCGCAACCGATTACGCCGCCGCCAAGAACAATTACGCTCTTTGGCACATAATTCAAATGTAATGCTTGATCTGAAGTCATCACTTTGGTGCCATCAATTTCCAAGCCCGGCAAAGTTTTTGCGTAGGAACCGGTTGCTAGAACAACATTCTTGCCAGTGTATTGCTGGCCATTTACTTCGACCGTGTTCTTATTTATTAATCGGCCCTTACCTTCAACATAGGTAATTCCACGAGATTTAACTAGACCTTGTAGCCCTTTATGTAGTTTGGAAATAACGCCATCTTTGTATGCGTTTACGCCATTCATGTCGATGGAATTAAATGTCGCGTTAACGCCAAATTCGTGTGCGTCGCGGGCGCTGTCGGCAACTTCACCAGCGTGTAGTAACGCTTTAGTAGGAATGCAGCCACGGTGTAAACAAGTGCCACCTAATTTATCGGCTTCAATCAGCGCAACCTTCATCCCAAGTTGGGCGCTTCGTAGTGCACAGGCGTAGCCACCTGAACCGCCACCGAGAATTACCAAATCAAAAGACATTTAGATTCCTAACAACTCAACTCTGGGGTTAATCTTGCCAATAAATGTCAGAAGTTACTAACTGACAAATTCGATAAGAGTGCGCACTGCCACACCGGTGCCACCTTTTGGCGTGTAACCGTGGGCACTGCCTTCATTGAAGGCGGGACCGGCGATATCTAGGTGGAGCCACGGCAAATCGTTGCTCACAAATTCGCGCAAAAAGAGCCCCGCTACCAACATGCCACCATTTCGATCACCGATATTTGCAATGTCGGCTACCGGCGAATCTAATGACGGTCGTAATTCTTCCGGAAGTGGCATCGGCCAAAATAATTCGCCAGTATTTTCCGTTGCTTTCATAAATTCCGCACAGAATTTTTCATCGTTGGTCATCACACCACTTGTACGAGTACCGAGTGCAATCATTTGCGCGCCAGTTAATGTAGCAACATCGATGATGCCATCTAAATTCTTAACTTCTTGCGCTTTCATTAATGCATCGGCTAATACCAATCTGCCTTCTGCATCTGGGTTTAAAACTTCCACCGTTTTTCCGCCGTAAATTTTGATGATGTCACTTGGTCTGGTTGCAGTATCAGAAACCATGTTCTCAGCTAATGGCGCCCACGCATCAATCGCGACCGGCAACTTCATCTCTGCAATCGCTAACACCGCGGCGCACACGGCTGCCGCACCGCTCATGTCGCACTTCATCGTTTCCATCCCTTTAGCTGGTTTCAAAGCCAGACCGCCAGAATCAAAAGTGATTCCTTTTCCAACAAAGGCGTAGCGCTTCTTCGCTTTTGCGGGGGTGTAAGAAAGATGTAATAGGCGCGGCGGATTTGCCGATCCTTGCCCCACAGCAGTGATGCCACCAAAACCACCAGACTTTAATTCTTTCTCATTCCAACTTTTAACTTTCACGCCGGAAACGCTTTTAGCTAATGAAGTTAATTGCGAAACGAAGGAGGTTGGATTTAGATGGCTTGGCGGCGTATTAATTAAATCTCGAACTAAATGGACGTACTTCGCTTCAATTTCGGCCCGCTTTAATATCTGCGAATTGCCGGCGCCAAAAATGATAATTTCAGCAAGCGGCGCTTTCTGTTCTTTTTTAGTGTCGCCCAGAAAATTGGTGAAGTTATACGAAGCAATTGCCGCACCTTCAGCATTGGCGCGTTGATCATCGGCAATTGAAAAGGTGGCGCTTTTTAATCCAAATAATGATCTGGCCGCCGCACCCGCTGCCCGCCGAATCGTTTCGTGATGGTATTTCGCTTTGGCCTCACCAAGCCCCGAGAAAATAATTACTTTAGTTGAACTTCCGGGCAATTTAATTACCTCATCGACGGCGCCGGTGGCACCTAGATCATTTAGCGCGGGCAATAAATCAGCATCCGCTAATTTAAGTTTGCCACTTTCAATCACTAAACCAGTTTTAGATTTAGCGAGCCCAACTACCAGGGCATCTGAATTAACAATTCCGGTCGAAAATTTAAGTGCCACAACCTCGAGCCTAATCGGAAATCTAGATAAGGTGTAATCATGAAACACTCGCCGCTAGAAATTCGCCATCTTGAACTCGGCGCAAAGATGGCCGATTTTGGTGGCTGGCAGATGCCAATCGAATATCCCGGTGGCGGAGTTTTAATCGAACACGAGGCAGTTCGAAAACGAGTTGGAATTTTTGACGTCTCCCATCTTGGCAAAATTTGGATTAAAGGTAGCGGCGCCCTCGATTTTGTTAATTCGGTTATTACAAATGATCTAAATCGAATCAGTGATGGTCAGGCTCAATATACGTTGCTGTGCAATGAAACTGGTGGGGTGATAGATGACTTGATCGTCTATCGTATTAATTCTGACGAAATTTTGATTATTCCAAATGCAGCAAATTGCGAGAAAGTTTTTGAAATATTTAAAAAGGAAGCGCCAGCAAATCTGGAATTGGAAAATGCCCACGAAAAATACGCGGTAATTGCAGTCCAAGGTCCGGAATCAAAAAAACTTTTAGAAAGTTTAGGTATTTCGTTAAATCTGGAGTACATGAGCCACGGGCAATTTAAAATCGAGAATATCGATCTGATTATTTGCCGAACTGGTTATTCCGGAGAACATGGCTATGAACTTTTGCCTAAAGTTGAAAACTCACTCGCGATTTGGGATTTATTGGTGTCAAATGGAGTGCAAGTTTGTGGTCTTGGCAGCCGAGACACGCTACGAACCGAGATGGGATATCCACTTCACGGCCAGGATTTATCACCGACAATCTCGCCAGTTACTGCGGGAAGTAGTTGGGCAGTTGGTTTTGATAAACCAACTTTTTATGGCGCGACTGCGCTACGAAACGAGAAGGCCGCCGGTTCAAAGCAAAAATTGCGAGGATTGAAAATGTTAGATCGTGGAATTCCTCGGGCACATATGAAGGTAATGGAAGCCGGAACTGTAATTGGAGAGGTGACCAGCGGAACATTTTCGCCAAATTTAAAGATGGGAATTGCGTTAGCGCTAATAGATTCGAAATATGCAATCGGGGATCAAGTCAAAATCGATATTCGCGGAAAAGAAACGGCAGCCGAGATTGTTCGACTTCCGTTCGTGGAAAGCCACGTTAAATAGTTTTTATCAGTTAGATTTTTTCGCCAACTTTTACCTGCGGCCGCGGTGTTCTTGTCCGGCGCATCAAGATTGATCGCGACCAGGCGTAACGTCCTAACCCTCTAGTAGTTGTTTCTGGAAAACGTTTCATAACTTCGCGCTTTAATCGGCGAGACATAATGATGCCATCAATAATTGCCGCAACAATCGTCGCATACATTAAAGCAATTGAAACTAGAGCAACAGTTTGATTTCTAATCATTGATAGCAAGAAGACGACGAAAACTAGTGGTAGAAATAATTCGCCAACACTTCGACGCGCATCTACGTAATTGCGGACAAATTTGCGAACCGGACCGCGATCTCGAGCCGGCAAGGCAGCTTCATCACCGCGCAGAAATGCATCACGGGCGTCTGCGCGCGAACGCCGCAACGCTTCCTTCTGTGCTCGCTTCTCTTCTTTTGTCCGAGCCGGAGCTAGCAATGATCGACGATTTGCTGCTTCAGCTTCTTTACGTTTGCGGGTAGGTTCTTTTTTCTCAGCCATGTCCGTCCTTTACTTCAAACTCAACATTCTTTCGAGCGCAAGTTTTGAATTATGTTTTACTTCATCGTTTACTTTAATGACATTTACTTCTCGACCTGCAACCAAAGTCTCCATGGCCCAAACCAAATGTGGCAAATCAATCCGATTCATGGTACTGCAATAACAGACAGTTTTATCAAGGAAATGGATCTCCCGATCTTGATACTTGTCCGCCAAGCGTTTAACTAAGTTCAATTCGGTGCCAATTGCCCATTTCGATCCCATTGGTGAATTTTCAATGGTACGAATAATTTGCTCAGTTGAACCAACGACATCAGCTACCTGTACGACTTCATGTTGGCACTCTGGATGAACCAAAATTTTTATATCTGGAATTCGATTGCGAAATTCGACGACATTTTCCAGAGAAAATCGCCCATGCACGCTGCAGTGACCACGCCACAAAATTACCTTCGCTTTGAGGATCTCCTCATCAGTTAAGCCACCATTTGGTTTCCATGGATTCCAGACCACACAATCGGTTAACGAAAGCCCTAATTGCAAAACTGCGGTGTTTCGTCCTAGATGTTGATCTGGCAGAAAGAATACTTTCTCGCCTTGGGTATAAGCCCACTCCATTACGGATTTGGCATTTGATGAAGTGCAAATTGATCCACCGTTTTCACCAGTAAAACTTTTAATTGCCGCTGAAGAATTCATGTAGGTGACCGGAATCGTTTTTTTTGCAATTCCTAATTTTTCAAAATGATTCCAAGCCGTTGTAACCTGATTGGCCGTGGCCATGTCCGCCATTGAGCAGCCAGCTGCTAAATCAGGCAAAATCACTTTTTGATTTGCACTAGTCAAAATGTCGGCGCTCTCAGCCATGAAGTGGACGCCACAGAAAATTATGTACTCCGAATTTGGCGCTGCAGCAGCTGCTTGAGCTAATTTAAAAGAATCACCGGTGATGTCGGCCCATTGAATAACTTCATCACGTTGATAGTGGTGGCCAAGAATTAATGCTCGCGAACCCAGGGTTGCTCTCGCTCGTTTTGCTCGATCTATTAGATCTGGGTCACTTGGTTCTGGCAATTCACCGGTACAAGAAACTCCGCGTTCACTGCCCAAGTCAGCGCCTTGGCCGAGCAGAAGTAATTGCTGAAGTGACATGGGCATATTCTCATTGCTTTATGCGTTAATGTCTAAAGCGGGTCGATTACCTAATTTTAGGTAGACTCAGCAGGTAAGTTTTAAGGAGAGAGATATGTCAGAAGTAACCGGCATTGTTCTAACAGATGGCGCATCTGAAAAAGTAGCTGCGCTTCTAGCCCAAGAAGATCGTAATGATTTATACCTGCGCGTGGCGGTTCAGCCAGGTGGTTGCTCAGGGCTGCGCTATCAACTCTTCTTTGATGATCGCCAAATGGATGGCGATGTAGAGAAAAAATTTGGTGAAGTTCGGGTAGTTACGGACAAAATGTCAGAGCCATATTTGATGGGTGCAACGATTGATTTTGTTGACACCATCGAGAAGCAAGGATTTACGATTGATAATCCAAATGCGCAAGGTTCATGCGCATGCGGCGATTCGTTTCACTAATTCGTAAACTTCCGCTTCAGTTGTTTGATCATGCAAAGTAATTCTTAAATTTCCATTATTTGGCAGGCCCATTGCCGCGAGAGTTCGACTTGGCCGCAAATCATCGGCGCTACAAGCCGAACCAGTTTCAACATAAATTCCAACTTCATCTAATTGGCGCACCAACATTTCACCGTTGGTCTCGGCAAAACCAATTGTGATTAAGTGCGGCATTCCAATTGGTTCTGGAATGGCAAATTGGGAGAGTTCGCTTCTAATTATTTTATTTAGGCGCAAAATCTCGGCATCTTTTTTCTCGCGATCTACGACGAATTCCTCTAGTGCGATTGCGGCACCGACCAAAAGTGGTAGTGAATAAGTTCCTGGAGATTTTTCGGCGCCAACATGGGGTAGTGGATAGCTCCAATCTCGTTCATTATTTAGCGCCAAGAAGGATATGCCTGTCGGCCCGCCCCAACTCTTTGCTTCAAAAGCGGCGCTAGCCCAATTTTTCGGTAATGAAACTCGGGCACCAGATGCCGTGGCATCACAGGCTAATAAACCCGTCGCAATATTTTGATTTTGAATAATTCCAGTCTCTGGGTTTGCCACCTGGAAGGCGAAGACATCAGCATTTGGTTTTTGAGTTATCTGACCTTCACGATTAATTTCTAGCGAAATTGAATTGGGAAAAGATTTTCCGATTGCCATTACTTCGCGGCGATCTCTAACTGAGTGAACGAACTTAGATTCCGGTTTTAAAAATCCCAAAATCGAAAATTGAATTGCAATTGAAACATCAGTGTATGGAATCAAATTTGAAATACCGAGAATCGATGAAATTTGATCGAGTGCGCTATCTCTAAGAGCCCGGGCTTTGGCTGCTAAGTGGGTGTGTTTATTCGGGTCAACCCAACCGGCTTGCCCAGATTGCAAGGCGGTATTTATTGCAGATAAAACGGCAGGGGAGAGTGGGGCTTCACTATGAAAATTTCCTGTGACCGAACCCACGATAGGGAAGGTTACTCGCCGAATTAGTCTGTGCGCGAACCACCACTATTCTTAGCCATATGCGTAAGGGGAAGTTCGCGGTCGGCATCGCCGGATTGGCGCTAATACTTTCTGGTTGCAATGTTTATGGATTTGAATCCGATTTATCTAGCGTAAATGAAGCTTCACATGGCTTATGGCGCGGTGCTTGGCTTGCCGCTGCAGTTGTTGGAATTTTCACTGCAATTTTAATTTTGTGGCCGGTTGTTTTTCATCGTCGCAAAGCCGGAGATCCGGAATATCCAAAGCAATCGCAGTACAACATTCCAGTCGAAGTTGCCTACACCGTAATCCCATTTTTAATTGTGGCGGTGCTCTTTGCATTTACTGCAAAAGCAGAAACAACGATTACGGCAAAACAACCGGACAAAGTCCAACACGAAATTACAGTTAACGCGATTCAATGGTCGTGGCAATTTACCTATCCTGAAGCTGGAGCTGACGCAACAGTTACCGGCACACCGGCTCAAGCGCCTACGCTCTATTTGCCTCAAGGCGAACGGGTCCGCTTTACGATTACAGCAAATGATGTGGTTCATGGATTTTGGATTCCAGCGTTTATGATTCAAATGCAGAATTTGCCAGGTGTGACAAACCATTTGGAATTTACGGCTAATAAATTGGGCGAATATCCAGGGCGATGCAATATTTTGTGCGGACGAAGCCATTCGCAAATGCTTTTCAAAGTTAAAGTTGTAACTCCAGCGGAGTATCAAAATTACTTAAGCACCTTGAAGGTAGGCGCATAATGACAACCTATGCCAATCCACCGGTAATCGCTCCAAAGTATGAACCGCTGAAACCGACTAATAAGGGTCGGTTATTCGTAAAGTGGATTACGTCGACTGATCATAAGACCATCGGTTATATGTATTTAATTACCTCTTTTGCGTGGTTTTTAATTGGTGGCTTATTAGCGATGGCGTTGCGCGCAGAATTAGCTCGCCCAGGTCTGCAATTTTTATCAAACGAGCAGTACAACCAAATTTTCACAATGCACGGCACGATCATGTTGCTCATGTTTGCAACACCGCTCTTTGTTGGGTTTGCTAACGTAATCATGCCGCTGCAAATTGGCGCAGCTGATGTGGCCTTCCCACGTTTAAATATGTTGTCATTTTGGTTGTATTTCTTCGGTTCGGCGATGGCCGCATCTGGCTTTTTGACGCCAGGTGGCGCAGCCTCATTTGGTTGGACTGTTTATGCACCGCTTTCAAGCACTACTTATTCACCAGGAATCGGTGCCGATCTTTGGATTACTGGTCTGGCAATTGGTGGCGTTGGCACAATTTTGGGTGGCGTAAATTTCATCACCACAATTTTCACAATGCGCGCACCAGGTATGACGATGTTTCGGATGTCAATCTTTTCCTGGAACGTATTGCTTACTTCGATTTTGATTCTTTTAGCGTTCCCGCCTTTGGCAGCTGCGCTACTTGGGTTGGAATCGGATCGACAATTTGGATCCCATATTTTTGATCCGGCAAATGGCGGAGCGATGTTGTTCCAGCATCTCTTCTGGTTCTTTGGCCATCCGGAGGTTTACATTCTGGCGCTGCCATTCTTTGGAATTGCTACCGAAATTTTGCCAGTATTTAGCCGCAAACCAGTATTTGGTTATAAAGGGTTAATTGCGGCGACGATTGCAATTTCAGCTCTTTCAGTTTCAGTTTGGGCGCACCACATGTTCGCAACTGGCCAAGTGCTATTGCCATTCTTCTCATTTATGACATTTTTAATTGGCGTGCCAACCGGCGTTAAATTCTTCAACTGGATTGGAACAATGTGGCGCGGTTCGATCTCCTTCGATACGCCGATGCTTTGGATTGTGGGATTTTTAATTACCTTCTTATTTGGCGGATTAACTGGAATTATCTTGGCCTCACCGCCACTTGATTTCGCAGTTAGCGCTTCATATTTCGTAGTAGCGCACTTCCACTACGTGCTCTTTGGCACCGTGGTATTTGCGATGTTTGGCGGCTTCTACTTCTGGTGGCCAAAGTTCACCGGAAAGATGTTGAACGAACGGCTTGGAAAAATTCACTTCTGGACGCTCTTCTTTGGCTTCCACCTAACTTTCTTAGTTCAACACTGGTTAGGTATTAAGGGCTTCCCACGTCGCTACGCTGATTATTTGGCATCTGATGGCTTCACTGACTTGAACATGATTTCAACTGTTGGTTCCGGTTTATTGGCACTTTCAATGATTCCATTCTTTGTAAATATTTGGATTACTCGTAAATCACCAAAGGTTGAGAGCAACGATCCATGGGGATTTGGCCAATCATTAGAGTGGGCTACAACTTGTCCGCCGCCACGCCATAACTTTTTATCGATGCCACGTATTAAATCCGAACGCCCAGCGTGGGATGTTAATCATCCAGAGGCGCCAATCGAGAAGTTGCATTAATTATGAAAACATCGTGGGTTCTATTTCTTGGTCTTTCAATTTTCTACGCCATCATGACTATTGTTTATTGGCAAGTTGGTGGCGAAGCTGCGGGCATCGCTTGCTTAGCGCTTAGCTCCGGTCTTGGCGCAATGATCGCGTTCTATGTTTGGTTTACCCAAAAACGAATTGGAAAAGTTTTACCAGAAGATAACCTCACCGCCGAAATTTCAGATGGCGCGGGGGAGTTAGGTTTCTACAGTCCTCATTCTTGGTGGCCATTGCCAGTTGGCTTCTTCGCAGTATTAAGCGGTTTGGGGCTTGTCATCGGTTGGTGGCTAACAATTTTGGCTGCAGGCTTGCTAGTGATTTCAATCGTTGGACTTGTTACTGAATACGAAAAGCCAATCAATAATTAATCGATAATTAATAATGTGTAGCCCAGTTATTTGTCGACGGTGCGGGAAAGTCACCTGGTCGGGTTGTGGCGAACATATCGCAGAAGCGCTAGCTGGCATTCCAAAAGATCAGCTCTGCTCTTGCGCTAATTAAATTTCCAAAAACTTATTGCAACAATAGCCAGCCCGATTGCATTAAATCTTTCGTAGGGGCTGCGAGATATCAGATTTAAAATCATGCCAAGTAGATTTATTGCAATTAAGAACCTAGGCATCCAATTTGGTTTTACCGGTATCCCGTTTTTTAGCCAACCAAATACCAGTAATTGATAGAGCAAGAAAAATAAATTACATATGTAAAGCACTCGCAACCAATTTGGAAATACTTCGAATTGACCGCCCGCTGCATGA
>JBEGQQ010000023.1:0-8737 GCA_041180925.1 Actinomycetota bacterium | reverse complement strand
CTATTACCCGCATTTTTGCCAGAGCGCTATCCCCTTTTGCAAAATCAATTGCATCGGGAACCGAAATTTCACCAGTACGAATCTTTTCTTTTAGTTTTGCTCGAGCTTGCCGTGCCAATTTCGCACTATTTAGTGCAGCTACTCGTTGTTCGGTCGATAACTTGGGCGGTAGCTTCATTTAATTTCAGCACGAATTTGTGCAGCTCGTTCACTCATTGCACTCGCCCCATTTTTCCATTGTTCGGTAATTGGTCGACCAATGACCAAGTAGTTTGCTCCAGCTGCAATTGCCGCCGAAGGGGTCATGGTGCGTTTCTGGTCATCAGAGAGCGAATTAGTTTCCGGCCGAATTCCTGGGGTAATTATCGAAACATTGTTAGGAATAACCTTTCGAACGCTTTCAATCTCTAGTGGTGAGCAAACGATTGCACGGGCACCGTTATCGGTGGCCAACTTCGCCAATTGTGCGGCTCGTTCGTTTGTTCCAGGCTTAAAACCAATATCTATTAAGTCTGCTTCATTCAATGAAGTCAGAATAGTTACCGCTGTAATCGAGATTTCTGGACTTGCCGCAACTGCAGCGGCAATCATTGCCGCACCGCCCGAAGCATGAACTGTTAGAAATCTAGGTGCTAAATCTGATACAGATTTCACCGCTGACGAAACGGTATTGGGAATGTCATGAAGTTTTAAATCTAAAAATATTTCGGCGCCAGATTCTCCTTGAATTTCAGCTAATCCAGTCCGGCCAAACTTTAAAAAAAATTCTAAACCGACCTTATAAATATCAATCGAAGCTCTGGTTGCATTAACCCAAGATTTAGCTGTTGCCAAATCATTGGTATCTAACGCCAGAATGATTGGGGAACTATTTACGCTAATCATCACGCACCTTCTCGATGAGCATATCCAACCGCGTCAGAAAGTGATTTGAAACCTCGATCTATTAGAAGTTTTCGCAATTCTTCTTGAATTTCATAAACCGCACTTGGATTTCCAAAGCTTGCCGTACCGACGGAAACACCACTTGCACCCGCCAAAATTAATTCGAGCGCGTCCCGTCCCGAGGCAACGCCACCCATGCCGAGAATCGGTAATTTTGGTAACGCCTGTTTAACTTGATAAATAGCGCGAACCGCTACCGGTCGAATCGCAGGTCCAGAAAGGCCGCCGGTTTTACCACCTAAATGTGGTTTCATAGTTTCTAGATTTATCACCATTCCAAGCAACGTATTTATCAATGCGACGGCGTCAGCGCCCGCATTGAAAACCGATGTTGCGATCTGAGCAATATTTGTGACATCGGGTGAAAGCTTTGCAATTATGGGCAACTCTCCGCCAATCATCATTTTGACGCTATTAATAACGGCGCTCGCGCTATCTGGATCGCAGGCAAAAACTAGTCCGCGGTTTTCTACATTTGGACAAGAAATATTTACTTCTACTGCGCTAATGCCGGAAACTCCGCGAAGTCGTCTAGCTAAGGAACTAAATTCTTCAACTGTTTCACCTGCAATTGAAACAATAACTCGGGCTCCTTGATTGAGCAGCCACGGAATATCATCACCTAAAAAGGCATCAATACCTGGACCTTGCAATCCAATTGAATTGAGCATGCCGCTAGGCGTTTCGGCCATCCGCGGCGTCGGGCGACCAGCTCGAGGTTTAATCATGATCGATTTGGTAACCACAGCGCCGATTGATCTCAAATCGAAAAATTGCGACAACTCTTTTCCGGAGCTAGCGCAACCACTGGCGGTAAATAATGGTGTCGGAAACCAGGCATCCGCCAATTTTGTTGAAAAATCAAAATTGCTCATAAGCTTTTACCGACGCTGTCCCAAATCACAAATTCGCCATCCATTACCGGACCTTCAATGCAAGAACGCAACATCTTTACCTCACCTTGCAGATCCTTTACCGGAAGGACGCAAGTCATACAGATGCCGACGCCACATGCCATCGATTCTTCAACTGCGCATTGATGGGCAACGTCATATTCGATTGCGATTTTAGAAATTGCGGCAAGCATTGGCATTGGACCACAGCTATAAATAACTTTAATTTGCTGATCGCGTATTAAATCTGGAATTGGTTCGGTAACCCGACCTACTTCGCCGCCAGTGCCATCTTCGGTGTAAATCTTTAACGAATTTACTGATCGTTTACCCTCAAGTGGCGCATATATTTTCGCCGCTGTGCTTGCGCCAAGCAACATATTTACGCGACAGCCGCGCTCGCGTAGAACTTCCGCTAAACCAAATAGCGGTGCTGATCCGTACCCACCACCGATTAGCAGCGCCGAAACTGGTTCGGTCGGAACCTTGAAAGCAGTTCCGAGCGGCACAACAACATCTAATTCAATGCCGGCAGGTTGGGCGCATAGCCAACTACTGCCAGCACCATGTGGCGCAACAATAAGTTCAACTGCTCGATATTCACCGCGATCAGCGATTCTTGATATAGCGAAAGCACGCCGAAGAATCATTTTGGAATAGTCACCACCAACTGAGATTGCGATGAAATTTCCTGGTTTTGCAAATCTAACGGCATCACCAATTTCTAAAAGCAATTGGTGATAAACGCCGATTCGTTTATTTGAAATAATCGTTGCCGTAATTTGGTTAGCATTTTTATTTATAGGCGACATCCGATAACCATTCTTGAATCGGACGCACCGAGATCGAACTTGACTTGAGTGATTTAATTCCTTCAACTGCCGCATTAAATCCAGCAATTGTGGTGATACATGGAATTGATCTTTGCACTGCCGTGGTTCGAATAACCCAGCCATCTTGCCTAGATCCTTGACCCACTGGTGTATTGATTACTAGTGCAATTTCGCCGTTTGCCATCTGTTCGGTAATTGTCTTTTCACCTAGTGGCCCCCGGCCCTCTGAATGTTTCCGAACTGAAGTGGCATGTAAACCTTGTTCGCCAAAAGCCCACGCGGTTCCGGCAGTTGCGCAAATATTGAAACCAAGCGCACTTAACTCTTTGGCTGCAGCCAGTCCAGCCGATTTATCTTTATTGGAAAGCGATATGAATACTGTGCCAGATGTTGGTAACGGACCAAATGCTGCAATCTGACTTTTGGCATAACTTTCACCAAATGTTTTAGCAATTCCCATCACTTCGCCAGTGGATCTCATCTCTGGCCCCAAAGTTGCATCTACTCCACGGCCATCGGTGCGGCGAAACCGATTCCATGGCAACACCGCTTCCTTAACTGAAATGCCTTTAGCAACGCCATCGCCAGAGGGCAACAATTTATCTTCACGCAGTTTGGCAATACTTTCTCCGGAAGCGATCCGAGCCGCTGCTTTCGCTAGCGCTACTCCCGTCGCTTTTGAAACGAAAGGAACGGTTCGGGAAGCGCGCGGGTTAGCTTCCAATACATAAAGCTGGTTGTTAGCTATTGCAAATTGAATATTTATTAAACCCCGTACTCCGACACCACGGGCCAACTTTTCAGTTGCAATCCGAATTTCACGTAATTGATCATTGGTAATAGTCATAGCTGGAAGAACACAAGCGCTATCGCCGGAGTGGATTCCAGCTTCTTCGATATGTTCCATCACGCCGCCCAGAAATAATTCTTCTCCGTCATAGAGTGCATCAACATCAATCTCGATTGCAGAATCTAAGAAGCGGTCAACTAAAACTGGATGATCTGGAGTTATTTCCGTAGCCCGGGAAATATAGGAATTCAACGAATTATCATCATAAACAATTTCCATGCCGCGGCCACCCAGAACAAACGAAGGCCGAACCAAAACCGGATATCCAATTCGAGCGGCAATATCTGTGGCTTCTAGCGTTGATGCTGCCATTCCATAATCTGGCGCTTTTAATAGCTGCGCTTTCAAAATCTCGCCAAAGGCGCCACGCTCTTCAGCTAAATTTATCGCTTCAGGTGAAGTGCCAAGGATATTTACGCCATGTTCTTTTAAACCTGCGGCTAGGCCCAGCGGTGTCTGGCCGCCTAATTGGGTAATCACACCGAGAACTGGACCAGCCAATTCTTCGGCCGCAATGACCTCTAAAACATCTTCTAGTGTAAGTGGTTCAAAATAGAGTCGATCACTTGTGTCGTAATCAGTTGACACCGTTTCGGGGTTGCAATTAATCATCACTGTTTCAAAACCGCAATCTCGAAGCGTGAATGCAGCATGAACACATGAATAATCAAATTCGATTCCTTGGCCGATTCGATTTGGACCACTGCCCAGAATTATTACAGCTGGTTTGGTGCGAGTTTCAACTTCACTTTCAGATTCATAGGTTGAATAGTGGTAGGGCGTAAATGCTTCAAACTCCGCTGCACACGTATCAACAGTTTTATAAACCGGTCGCACGCCGAAACTATGGCGCAGTTTGCGAACTTCGGTTTCGGACAATCCTCGAATGGTTGCGATTTGATGATCCGAAAAGCCAAGCTCTTTTGCGCTGTAAATGAGTTCCGCACTTAAATCTCCTGGTTTACTCAATTCTTCAGCTTTTTGATTAATTAATTGAATCTGCGATAAAAACCAAGGATCAATTCGAGTTCGACCATGAACCTCTTCGATTGTGGCGCCAGCCCAAAGCGCTAATTGAACTTGCTGTAATCGATATTCGGTAGGAGTTTCCATTGAATGTAACAACCCGTTGAGATCGATTCCGGCTAGATCGGCTGGAAACTTAAAATTTGCCTCTTTCCCTCCAACGATCGAAGAGATTTTTGAAGAGCTTCTGGAAACGATCGGCCAATGGCCATCGCTTCACCGACACTTTTCATCGTTGTTGTCAGCCTTGGATCTGCATCAGCAAATTTCTCAAATGCAAATCGGGGGGTTTTTACCACTATGTAATCTAAGGTCGGTTCAAATGATGCTGGCGTGACTTTAGTTATGTCATTTTGAATTTCATCTAACGAATATCCAATCGCTAATTTGGTTGCGATTTTTGCAATCGGGAAACCCGTTGCTTTCGAAGCAAGTGCACTCGATCTTGAAACACGCGGATTCATTTCAATAACCACAATGCGACCGTTTTGTGGATTAACCGCAAATTGAATATTACAACCGCCAGTATCAACTCCAACCTCACGAATAATGTCGATCGATAAATTTCGTAACTTTTGAAATTCAACATCCGTAAGTGTTAACGCCGGAGCTACCGTAATCGAATCACCGGTATGCACTCCCATTGGATCAATATTTTCAATCGAGCAAACGATAACTACGTTATCTTTTCGATCGCGCATAACTTCAAGTTCATATTCTTTCCAACCTAAAATTGATTCTTCAAGAAGAACTTCTGACGTTGGGCTATGCCGTAATCCGGCGCCGGCAATCTGTTCTAATTGATCTGAGTTAAAAGCGATTCCAGAGCCCAAACCACCCATGGTGAATGATGGCCGAACCACGACTGGATAATTCAATTGCGCTACTGCGGAGAAACATTGCTCCAATGTGTGACAAATAATTGATTTCGCTGATTCGCCACCTACTTTTTCAACGATAGCTCGAAATAATTCTCGATTTTCGCCACGTTGAATTGCTTGAACATCTGCGCCAATTAGGCGGACTCCATGTCGCTGCAAAATTCCTTTTTCATGGAGCTTCATTGCTGCATTAAGCGCCGTTTGGCCACCAAGCGTTGCTAATACCGCATCAGGTTTTTCTTTAATAATAATTTGTTCAATAGCGTCCGGAGTAATTGGTTCAATATATGTTGCATCCGCGAATTCAGGATCAGTCATAATTGTCGCTGGATTTGAATTTACTAAAACTACGCGGATACCTTCGTTTTTTAACACCCGGCAAGCTTGGGTTCCGGAATAATCAAATTCGCACGCTTGGCCGATTACGATTGGGCCACTTCCGATAACTAATACTGTTTTTATTGTTTTATCAATTGGCATCAAGCACGAACCTTCCGCGCATCCATCAAGGAGATAAATCGATCAAACAAATAATTAGCATCATGTGGTCCGGCGGCAGCTTCAGGGTGGTACTGCACACTAAACGCCGGTCGTTCAATCAAACGTAAACCTTCGACAACGCCATCATTTAATCCGACGTGAGTAACTTCGCCAGGTCCATAAACGGTAGTGAATTGTTGATCTATAGGGGCTTTAATCGCAAAGCCATGATTGTGTGCCGTAATTTCAACTTTGCCAGTAGTTCGATCTAAAACCGGTTGGTTTATTCCGCGATGCCCAAATTGAAGTTTGTAAGTTTCAAAACCTAAAGCGCGACCTAAAATTTGATGCCCAAAACAAATACCAAATATTGGAACCTCTGAAGTTAATAATTCTCGGACCGTTTCAACTACTTGAGTCATTGCCGCGGGATCACCTGGACCGTTTGATAAAAAAATTCCGTCAGGATTTAACGCCAAAATTTCCGCGGCGCTAGTATTAAATGGAACAACAACGCTCTCAACTCCACGTTCGGCAAAACTTCGTGGCGTTGCTGCTTTGATTCCCAAATCTAAAGCTACGACTTTGAATCGCTTCTGCCCTTTTGCTGCAACTACATATGGCGTTGAAGTTGAGACCGCTTCGGATAAAAAGGCGCCAGCCATTTGATTGGATTTTCGAACTTCAACAACCATCTCTTCGCGGGTTAATTCGGTGCCGCTGAAAATACCCACTCGCATTGCACCGCGATCCCGCAAATGTCGGGTTAAAGCGCGGGTATCAATATTTGAAATTCCAACAATCTCTTGGCGGACTAATTCCTGTTCAAGGTCGTCGTTGGCTCGCCAATTGCTAGTTATCGGAGAAGGATTTCGCACAACAAATCCGGCAACCCAGAATTTGCTCGATTCATTATCTTCAGGGTTTATTCCGGTATTTCCAATATGTGGTGAGGTCATTACGACTACTTGCTTATGATACGAAGGATCGGTAAGCGTCTCTTGATACCCGGTCATTCCCGTGGCAAAAACTGCTTCACCAAAGGTTTTACCGGTCGCGCCATAATTTTTACCTTCAAAGATTCGACCATCGTCTAAAACTAAAAAGGCTTTCATAATTTAAAAACTTCGCTTTCCATTGAAGAAAGTGGCCACGACGGAGCCAGGCAACTCCATACCGTGGTACGGAGTATTTCTACTTTTGCTGCGGACCAAATCGCGATCCACCTTCCACCTTTGATTGGGATTGAATAAGGTCAAATTAGCACTTTGACCAACATCGATCGCTTTTCCTTGGTTGTGATACCGCCCAATTTGGGCTGGTTTCGTCGACATTCGGTCAATTAAAGCAAATTCATCCATCAATTTTCCGGCAATCATCACTTGCCAAACTATCGGCAGCGCCGTCTCTAAGCCAAGCATCCCGAAGGCTGCCGCTTGCCATTCGCACTCTTTATTTTCGGCCGGATGCGGCGCATGATCGGTTGCAACGATATCGATTGTTCCATCAGCCAATCCTTCACGTAACGCCTCAACATCTTTCTGAGTTCTAAGTGGCGGATTAACTTTATAAACCGAATCATAACTCTGCGCTAAATCATCAGTTAATAACAGATGATGCGGGGTAACTTCTGCCGTTACATTAATACCGCGATTTTTTGCCCACCGAATAATTTCGACACCGCCAGCTGTTGTTACGTGGCAGATATGTAATCTGGATTTAACATGATCGGCTAAAAGAACATCTCGCGCAATGATCGCCTCTTCGGCGACAGCTGGCCATCCTTTTAGACCAAGTTTTGAGGAAATCAAGCCTTCATTCATCTGCGATCCAATTGTTAAATCCGGGTCTTGAGCATGCTGCGCGATCACGCCGTCAAATTTCTTTACATATTCAAGGGCTCGGCGCATTACCTGGGGATTAGAAACACAATTCCCGTCATCACTAAAGATTCGAACTTGAGCAACTGAATCTGCCATCGCTCCAATTTCGGAAAGCTCTCTACCTTCAAGATTTTTTGTTACCGCGCCAACTGGATAAACAGCTGTTAAGCCAGATTCAATTCCGAGGCGGAAAACTTGTTCCACAACCCCGGCAGTATCTGCAACCGGCGAAGTATTAGCCATCGCCGACACCGCGGTATAACCACCACGAGCCGCTGCCTCCGAACCTGTTGCCACCGTTTCCGAGTCTTCTCGACCAGGTTCGCGTAGATGAGTATGAAGATCAACCAATCCCGGCAGAGCAATCGTGCCATCGCCTGAAACAATTTCATGCGGACTTGTTAAGTTCGGCCCCAGATTTGAAATCTTTTCATCGGTGATTTCGATATCAATTTTCTTGCCATTAACCATCGTATTTTTAATCAGGTAATTCATTTTTCACCCGCCAGTAAAAGGTAGAGAATTGCCATGCGAACATGAATGCCGTTAGAAACTTGTTCAACAATTACGCTACGACCGCTATCAGCGGTATCTGCTGTGATTTCTAAACCTCGATTCATCGGACCGGGATGCATCACAATCGCACTAGGTTTCATCAAATTCATTCGGTCACGATTAAGACCAAAATAATGACTGTACTCACGCGCACTTGGAAAGAATGAATCGTTCATCCGCTCCATTTGAATTCGAAGCATCATAACTGCATCAACATTTGGTAACACGGAATCTAGGTCATAAGAAACTTCCACTGGCCAATTTTCAACACCAACCGGAAGTAATGTGGGTGGCGCGACTAAAATTACTCTTGCGCCCAACAAATTTAACAACAGCACATTAGATCGAGCAACTCGCGAATGAAGAACATCGCCAACAATTGCAATGCTTA